>JALHTV010000149.1 GCA_022866005.1 Phycisphaerae bacterium | reverse complement strand
GAAGATCGGGGCGACGTTGACGCCCCGTGCATCCGGGAGTAACATGGCCGCCTAAAGCCCTCAGAGTGGAGGTCTTGGAGCAGGTCGTTCGGACAGGAGACACCCCATGACAGCGTTTTCAGCAAGCCCCTCAGGCGAGAAGTTCCCCATCCCGCAGGAGAAGGACTATCCGGCGGAGTTCCAGCGCATGGAGGCCCTGGCTGCGGCCGCTCGAAAAGAGGGCAAGGAGATCGTCGTGGTCATGGGGATCGGCTTCGTGGGGGCGGTCATGGCCGCCATCATCGCCGACACGACGGACAAGAAGACCGGCAGGTGCAACAAGTTCGTCATCGGCTGCCAGCGCCCCAGCACGCGGAGTTACTGGAAGATTCCGCTGGTCAATCGCGGTGAGTCCCCCGTGAAGGCCGAGGACCCGCAGGTCGATCCGATGATCGCCCGCTGCGTCAACGAGAAGAAGACTCTCTTGGCCACGTACAACAGTGACTGCCTGTCTCTGGCCGACTGCGTCGTGGTGGACGTTCAGTGCGACTACACCAAGCACGAATTGGGCAACATGAAGACCGGTGAGGCGGAGATGTCGGCGCTGGAAGCGACAATGAGGACCATCGGCCAGAAGGTCCGGCCCGATTGCCTGGTGCTTATCGAGACCACCGTCGCACCGGGCACAACGGAATTCGTCGCCTGGCCGATCATGAAGAAGGCCTTCGCCGCGCGCGGGATCGATTCTGCGCCGCTGCTGGCCCACAGCTTCGAGCGCGTCATGCCGGGTGCGGAGTACGTCTCGTCCATCCGTGACTTCTGGCGCGTATGCAGCGGCTGCACCCCGGCCGCGCGCGAGCGTGTGGTGAAGTTCCTCAACGAAGTCCTCAATACCAGGGACTATCCGCTGACCGTGATGGACCGGCCGATCGAGTCGGAGACCACCAAGATCGTGGAGAACTCCTACCGGGCGACGCTCCTGGCATTCCTGCACGAGTGGAGCCTGTTCGCCGAGCGCAACGGGGTGGACCTGATCAAGGTGATCCAGGCGATCAAGATGCGTCCCACGCACAGCAACATCATCTTCCCCGGGCCGGGCATCGGCGGCTACTGCCTGCCCAAGGACGGCGGCCTGGGCTACTGGGCGTACAAGCACATCCTGGGCTTTGAGGACGGGGATGCGGTCTTCAAGATGAGCACCACGGCCATCGACATCAACGACACGCGCGGGCTGCACGCCGCCGAACTGGTGCGGGACGCCCTGCGCAACATGGGCCGGTACATCGCCGGAGCCACGGTGCTGCTCTGCGGCGCGAGCTACCGCCAGGACGTGGGCGACACGCGATACAGCGGCAGCGAGATGGTCGTCCGCAAACTCACCGAGATGGGCGCGGACATCCGCGTTCACGACCCGTACGTCGATCACTGGCACGAGCTGGAAAGCCAGGACAGCTACCCCGCCCCTGGCCACTCCTGGTCGAGATTCTTCCGCAACCAGGAGGACCTGGCCCGCGTCCGTGTGCAGAAGGACCTCCCTGAAGCGATGCGCGGTGTGGAGGCCGTCGTCCTGGCCGTGCCGCACACACCGTACCTCCAGCTCCAGCCCGATGAGTTGGTCAGATGGGCCGGCGGGCCCATGGCGGTTGTGGACTGCTTCGGCATCCTCAGCGACGACAAGATCCGCCGGTACTTTGAGCTGGGCTGCGAGGTCAAGGCCCTGGGCCGGGGACACATCCAGCGGATCAAGGAAGAGGTCCGGGCCAAGAAGAAGTGACTCGCTGGCGACCGGCCCCACCGCCTTGCCGGCCCCGCATTTTACGGGCAGGTGGGGTCGAGGCTCTTCAGTTCCTCGTCGGACAGGCGCACCTCCAGGGCGCCCAGGTTCTCGCGCAGTTGCGCCTCGCTAGAGATGGAGAACACCGGCACCGTGACTGCGGGGTTCCGGCGAATCCAGGCAAGCACAACCTGGTTGGCCGTCACGCCCTTGGCCTGCGCGAGGTCCCGGAGTGCCGCCAATCGCGCGGTGCTGTCGGCCCAGACGTATGGGGACGGGACGGCCTTGTCGCTCCGCGTGTAGGCACCCTT
>JALHTV010000148.1 GCA_022866005.1 Phycisphaerae bacterium | reverse complement strand
CTGTCCCGCCCCAACGGCACCGCGCGGGACTCAAGGCCCACTCATCTGGCGAAGCGGTCGCCTCCGTAGCGACTTCCCTCACGGCGGCCGGGGGCATTCTGGCACGGGTGGGGGGAACGGTCAAATGCAAACTTCTCGGCGCGGCGTTGCCCGCGGGCGCCGCGGCTCTACAGCTGCGTGTAGGCGACAATCTTATAGGCCAGACGGGCGGCGAGGAACTCCGTGACGTGGTTGGGCGGGATGGGGCGGACCTCCACGATGTCCGCGGCGACGACGGTGCGGCGGGTGCAGACTGCCCGGACCAGCTCCAGCGTCTGGGGCCAAGTGAGCCCACCGGGCTCGGGCGTGCCGGTGCCCGGGGCGATGGAGGGGTCCAGCCCGTCGATGTCGATGGTGAGGTAGACCTTCTTGGCCGGGCCCAGAAGGCCCAAGGCGCGATTCACCCAGTTGGGGTCGGAGGCGATGACGGCGGGGGTGATCAAGCGGGCCACCTGATCGGGGCAGTCGCGGGATTCCTCCAGCGAGAAGTTGCGGATGCCCACCTGGCAGATCCGCTCGGCCAGGCCCAGCACGCGCCGCATGACGCAGGCGTGGGAGTACTCGCTGCCGTCGTAGCGGTCGCGCAGGTCGGCGTGGGCGTCGATCTGGAGGACGGTCAGCGCCCCGTGCACGGCGGTGGTGGCGGCGACCAGGGCCGCGGTGATGCTATGCTCCCCGCCGAGGGTCAGCAGGAACTTTCCGGCCCGGAGGATCGGCTCGGCGGCGGCGCGGACTCTCCGCATCTGCTCGGCCGGGTTGTCGGCCGGTTCCACGGCGGGGTAGGTGGCGACGCCGGCGTCGATGAACTCCGCCCGAAGCTCGTCGTCGAAGGTCTCCACCTGCATGGAGGCCTCCAGGATGGCGGCCGGTCCGGCGGCGGTGCCGGTCTTGTAGCTGACGGTCCCCTCATAGGGCACGGGCAGGACGGCGTAGCGTGCGGTGGCGGGGTCGCTGAGGCGCCCGGTCAGGCCCAGGAAGCTGACGCCGGGCGGGTTGGCCGCGTGCTCGCTCACAGCAGCATCACCGCGGCGGCGATCACCGTGGTCCACAGGCCGTTCTTGTCCCCCTCGGCCGTCTGGACGGTCGCGCGGGTGCGGATGATCTTGCCGCTCATGCGGTACATCTCCTTGCGCTCGTCGTAGGCCTTGTCGGGGTCGAACTCGATGCCCAGCGTGGTGGCCAGCATGGTCGCGGCCATGTCCTCGACGAAGTCGCCCAGGCGGTCCTCGACCATGCCGTAGCCGTGGTGCTCGCTGATGTAGCCGTACTGGTCGCCCGCGGCCGGGACCGCCAGGCCGATCCCCGCGCCCACCAACCGGCTGGGCTCGTCGGTGGACGCCTCGGCCAGGACCACGTAGGTGATCTCACCGGCCTGGAGTCTGCGCAGGCCGTGGTTCTTGGGGATGATCTTGCACTTGGGCGGGAAGATGCTGGACACGCGGACGAGGTTGCCCTTCTCGATGCCCGCGTGCCGCAGCGCCAGCTCGAAACTCTGAAGGCGTGTGCGATGCTTGCCCACGCCTTTGGTGAAAAAGATCTCCCGAGGGACCATCGGCTCTCTGAACATCTGAACAAGCCCTTTCATGGGTGGACCCGATCCAATGCTGAAGACCCATCCGGGCGCGATTATATGTCGTCGCCTGGGCGCGACAAGACCCATGTGCCCCTCAACGCAAGATTCATTGCTCCCCGGCCCCACGGCGGTGGCGGCATTGACACCCCTTCCCCGCGGCCCTACCATCGCGGCCTTGAGGAGAACTCCCCATGTCTGCCAAGCGAAAACTCCCCCCGGTGCGCAAGAGCTGGCACGGCCGATTGACGGCCCGGGCCGACCGGGCGACGAGCGAGCTGCTGGCCTCGCTGGACGTCGACCTGGCCCTGTGGCGGTATGACATCGCCGGCTCCCTCGCCCACGCGGGGATGCTGGCCAAGGTGGGCCTGCTGACTAGGGCCGAGCTGGTGGCCATCCAGCGGGGCCTGGCGGGCGTCGCGCGCGACATCGCCGCCGGCCGACTGGACATGCCGGTGGAGCTGGAAGACATCCACATGGTCATCGAGAAGGCCCTGATCGACCGCATCGGGGCCGCGGGCGGCAAGCTCCACACCGGCCGCAGCCGAAACGATCAGGTGGCCACGGACCTGCGCCTGTGGGCGCGGGACGCGATCGACAGCCTTCAGAAGGGCATCGTGCGCTTGCAGCGGGCCTGGGTGGGTCTGGCTCGCCGCCAGGGTGGGATCGTCATGCCCGCCTACACGCATCTCCAGCGGGCACAACCCGTTGTGGCTGGGCACGCGGTACTGGCCTACGTGGAGATGCTCCAGCGAGACGCCGAGCGTCTGGCCGACGCGCGGACGCGGGTGGACGTCTGCCCGCTGGGGAGCGGGGCGGTGGCGGGCACGTCGCTGAAGCTGGACCGCAGCGCCACGGCCAAGGCGCTGGGCTTTGCCGCCATCAGCCGCAACAGCATCGACGCCACCGCCGACCGGGACTTCCTGGCCGAGGTGTGCTTCTGCTGCGCGATGCTGGCCGTGCACCTGTCGCGCTGGGCGGAGGACTGGATCGTCTACTCGACAGCCGAGTTCGGGTGGGTGGAGCTGCACGATGCGTACTGCACCTCCAGCTCCATGATGCCGCAGAAGAAAAACGCCGACGCCCTGGAGCTGATCCGTGCCAAGGCCGCCTCAGCCATCGG
>JALHTV010000147.1 GCA_022866005.1 Phycisphaerae bacterium | reverse complement strand
CGACGTCCTGGGCATGGCAGGCCCGGACAGTTCCATCGCCGGGATGATGCCCTGCACGGTGATCCGGCCGGGGGATATGGCCGACCAGATCCTCGACGGCGACCGGCATCCCGACTGGCACGGACGCCGCAGCAAGATGGTGATGGCCTGGCCCGCCAACGAGAAGCTCTGGGTCGAGTACGCCAGCCTCCGGGCGGCGGGCCTCCGGCGCGACGACCGGGGCGCCGGGGCCACCGAGTTCTACCGCAAGAACCGCGCGGCCATGGACGCCGGCGCCCGGGTGTCCTGGGAGGCGAGGTTTCCGCCGGAGTGCCTCTCGGCGATCCAGAACGCCATGAACCTCAAGCTTCGGGACGAGGCGGCATTCTTCGCCGAATACCAGAACGAACCCCTCACTGAGCAGCGGGAGGAAGAGGTCATGACCGCAGAGGACATCGCCGGCAAGCTGAACCGCCGGGCCCATGGGACGATCCCGACGTCCTGCGGCAAGCTGGTGGCCTACGTCGACGTTCACAAGCGGCTGCTCTACTACGTCGTGATGGCCCTGGAACCTAACTTCACCGGCTATATCGTGGACTACGGGGCGCACCCGGACCAGAAGCGGCATCACTTCGCCTACCGGACCGCCCGGCGGACCTTGTTGACGGCCCACCGCGGCAAGGGAGAAGAGGCGGCGATCTACGCCGGCCTGGAGGCATTGACGGCCGAGAAACTGGGCGCGGCATGGCCCAGGGACGACGGGGCCCAGATGCGCATCAACTTGTGCGTGATCGACTCGGGTTATCAGAAGGACACGGTGGAACTGTTCTGCCGGCAGAGCCGCTTCGCGCCGATCTGCCTGGCGGCCAAGGGGCTGCCGGTGAGCGCCGCCAATATCCCCCTGGAGGAACGGCCGCGGAAGAAGGGCGAGGAGATCGGCGACGGCTGGCGGGTCACGGGCGCCCAGGGCGAGCACTCGGTGCGCCTGGCACTGATCGACACGAATCACTGGAAGAGCTTTCTGCACGCCCGCCTGGCCGTGGGGATGGGAGACGCCGGTTGCCTCTCGCTGTGGGGCAAGTCGGAGATCCATCATCGGATGCTCGCCGAGCACTGGACCGCCGAGGGCAGGACGCCCACCGAGGGACGCGGGCGGAAGCTGAACGAGTGGCGCCTGCCCGCCCACAAGCCGGATAATCACCTCTTCGACTGCGCGGTCGGCTGCTTGGCCGGGGCCTCCATGTTGGGAGTCCGCCTGCTGGGGGAGGCCGTGCCCAGGGCCAAGCGAGTCAAGGCGCGCAAGACGAAGGCGCGATACTTTTGAGAACAGGCTGCCGTGGGCGGCTAGATAAGGAGAGTTTCATGTCACGGATGTCACGGACGTCACAGAAGCGCGGCAAGGTTCGTCGGCCCGGCCGGCACGGCCGGCCGCCCGGCAGCTCCAACATTCCCCGGCCCGTCGTCCAGGTCAAGGCGACGCCGTGCCCACGATGCAGGAGCACCCGGCATGAACGAGTCGGGGGCTCGCCGCCGTTGGTCCGGGAACTGCCGGGCGTCAATGCCGTCACCAGGCAGGCCTATCGGTTCGTGGTCTGGTCCAATCGCCGGTGCAAGGATTGCGGGCAACAGTTCCGTCTCCGGGAGGAGACCAACCACGACCCGCGAAAAGACCCTGAAACGCCCTGGTAGGACGTTGAAAATTATAATACGAAACGTATTATAATCGGTTGCGGCCAGTTGCCCGCGCGGCTGCGGCGGTCCTACGATAGAGCCGAAAAGTGAATAGCCCAAGTGACGGCCCCGACGGGGGCCGGACTTGGCGACAGGTCAAGGCCCGTTGAACTGTGCACAGCGGTTCAACGGGCCTTTCCCTTGGGCGGAGGCCCGGGACACGAGCGACGGCATGACGGCGACATTCGCGGAACAGATGGTGGCAAAGTACCGCCAGCTCCTGCTGGAGAACGCCGGCCTAGTCACCATCAACATCGACGGCCAAGACGTCTCCTACGCCGACCTGGAGACCAAGCTTGAGCACTGGGAGGGAAAGGTCGCCAAGCAACGCGGCCGGGCGCCCTCCGTCTCCCGGATCCGATTGGATGGCTCCTGACATGGCCACACGCACGGCACCCACGACCAGAGATCGCAAGGGCGGCATCCTCAGCCGCCTGGTGTCCGCGGCGCGCGTGGTGGCCTTCGGATACGACGCCACGGAGGACACGGGGCGGCGGCGGTCCACGCCCTCGGCGCTGACCGCCGAGGACCGCGTGCTGCCGTCGGCGAAGCGCAAGAAGCTGATCGCCACGGCCCGCGATGTCATCCGGAACTACTGCACCGCGGCCTGGATGGTCCGTTGCCACCTAGATTACGTCTCGCGCTTCAGTTTCCAGGCCCGCACCGGCAACGATGCCCTGGACGACAGGATCGAGGAGCTGATCGGCTGGGCGTCGGAGCGGAGGAACTTCGACGTGAGCCAGCGGTTCAGCCGGTCCAAGGCGATGAGGATCAGCGAGGCCCGGCGGGTGCTGGACGGCGATATCGGCTGGGCCAAACTCTCCAGCGGCGGCATTCAGCTCATCGAGAGCGACCGGATCCGGACCCCCGAACGCGCGGCGCTTCTGGGTGACTATAAGCCCGAGGACTTCACCCACGGCGTCCTGTGCAACAAGTGGGGCCGCATCGAGGCGGTCTGCATCTGCCGGCGGGGCCAGACCGGTAGCGGATATGAGTTCGAGCGGATCATCCCGGCGAGGAACTTCTGGCTGCACGTCTATTGGGATTCGACCTACCGCGTGGACCAGGTCCGGGGCATCAGCCCGCTGGCCCCCGCCCTGAATACGCTCAAGGACGTTTACGAGGGCCTCGACTACGCCATGGCCAAGGCCAAGGTGGCCCAGATGTTCGGCCTGGCGATCTTCCGCCAGAACGTCCAGCGGCAGGGCGAAGGGTGGGGCACGGCGCAGGTCGGCGTAGACAATCCGCCGGAAGATGAGGAGGCCCAGAGCGCCGGGGCGGGCGAGCAGGCAGGGGACACCGAGCGGTATGAAGTGGATCCGGGCGCCGGGCCGTTCAAGCTGGAACTGGAGGACACCGACCGGGCCGAATTCCTGTCCACCAACACCCCCGAGACGCAGTTGCTGGCGGCCATGGCCTTCGCCACGGACCTGTCCCTCAAGGCGCTGGACATCCCCTACAGCTTCTACGACTCCAGCAAGGTCAATTACTACGGCCAGAAGGCGGACATCCAGAAGTATGAGAACTCCGCGCACAGCAAGCGGGAGGACAACCAGGGCCTGCTGGACGACTGGGCCCGGTGGCGGCTGCAACTTCTGGTCCTGGAGGGGACGCTGGTCCTGCCGGGCGAGATAACCGTGGATGACCTGGACTGGGAATGGATCCCCGCCGCCATGCCGTGGGTGGACAAGCTCCGCGAACTCAAGGGCGACGTGCTGGCCCTGGACAATAACCTCGATAGTGAGATCCGCATCGCCCGCAGTCGCGGCCAGGATGCCTACGAGATCGCGGGCGAGCGCATGGACTTCGAGGAATGGGTGCGCGGAGAGCGCGATCGGCGGAAGCTGCCCCCGATGCCCGCGCCGGGCGCCCGGGCGCCCGTGGCCGAGAGCGACACCACCAAAGAGGACGACAATGCATAGCCTACTGAGGATTCGACGCACCGGCCATGTGCGGCCCGAAGCCCTGAGGGATAAGCCGCATTTCCTTCGCACGCCCCCGGCTCGCGGCTTGGCGGCTGCAGATATTGCCGAGCCGGCCGTAGACCGCGGTGGCGGCGAACTGGGCGCCGGGATGATCCGCGGTATATCCCTCGTGACGCGGGGGGAGGCCCTGGGGCACGGATATTGGCTGGATCGGGAATTCGTCGGCTCGGTCCAGACCACGGCGGCAGCGGCGCCCAGGGGCGTCAAGGCGCGATTCAGCCATCCCACTATCTCCGACGACGGGCTGGGGACGTTCCTGGGCCGGGCCAAGTCGGCGCGGTTGGTCGGCAATGGAGACAAGGCGGCGGCGGATCTGCATTTCTCCGCAGCCGCCCATCGCACCCCCGATGGCAACCTGGCCACCTACGTCATGGACCTGGCCGAGGAGGATCCGGCCGCCTTCGGCGTCAGCATCGTCTTGGAACATGATGTCGAAGCGGAGATCGCCTTCGCGCTGGAGCACGGGGCCAACTGGACGGCAGATGAATACGGCGAATACCTGGACTTCACTGACTTCAAGTCGCCAGACCCAGACAACGTTGACAATCTGCCCCACGCGCGACTCCAGGAGTTGCGGGCGGCCGACGTGGTGGACGATCCGGCGGCCAACCCCGAGGGGCTCTTTCACCGCGAGCAGCAGATCGCCCAGGAGGCCGACGGCCTGCTGGCCTACGCCCTGGGCCTGGCGGCCGCCCCGCCCACCTGCGAGGCGCTGTCAGTCCATCCCGAACGGATCAAGGGTTTCGTCGCACGATTCCTGGAGTCCCACGGACTCCAGGTCAACCCCAAGGAGAGTCTTATGTCCCCAACGGCACACACGGTCAAGGCCGCAGTCCCTGCACCGCACGGGCAGGCCGCAATGACCGATCCGCCTCCCGCACCGCCAGTTCCAGCACCGCAGGCCCCGGACGGCCAGCCCCCAGGGGCGCAATCCGTCCAGGAGCCGCCCCTGCGGGCGGCCGTAGGGCCGCCGGCACAGCCAGGCCCCCAGGATGCTCCACCCCCAGCGCAACCCGCGGACGGGGAGGAGGCGCCCCAGGTGCCGCAGGCACCGGCAGAGCAGGCGTCCGCGAGGCAGGAGTGTTCGCGCTTCGTCCAGGCCTTCGGCACCAGGGGCGGCGAATGGTTCGCCGCGGGGCTGAGCTTCGAGCAGGCCCAGGCGGAGCACGCCAAGGCCCTTACCGCCGAGAACGCCAAGCTCCGCACGCGCCTGGCGCAGGCGGGTCTGGGCGAGGCGGAGCCGGTGAGCGTGCAGCCGCCGGAGGGCACGAGGCGCGGCCTGGCGGACGTGATCCGCATCTAGACGTAACCTTCGCGAGATTCGGGCTGGTGAGGCCGAAGGCGAAGGCCGGCGCCCCTACGGGCGGCCGCACGGCCGGGCGGAGCGTTTCCGCCGCCGTCCAGAAGAGGCAACCGCACATGGGAGCATGACCATGGCAGATGAATTCCTTACCCTGGCGGACCTGACCAAGATCAACGACCGCAACCTGGCGGACATCGAGGTCACGGATCTGCTCGACGAGGCGCCCCTGCTGGCGGCGCTCGCCGCAGATGAGGCCAGCAATGGTTCGCAGCATCAATACACCAAGGAGACGGGCGCCCCGGTCGTGGGCTTTCGCCTCCCCAACGTCGGGCGAGAGAACAAGGCCTCCGCCGACACGCTCGTCACGATCCTGCTGAAGATCCTCGACGCCTCCTGCACCGTGGACAAGGCCCTGGCGATGATCTACCGCAAGGGCGTGGAGGCCTACGTGGCCCGCGAGGTCAGGCGGCACCTGAAGGCCGGGTACTTCGAGGCCGAGAAGCAGATGATCAACGGCACCGGGAGCCTCGGGGACGGCTTCGCGGGCCTGGCCGACGCCCTGGTTTTCGGCGGCGCCATGGTCCTCGACGCCACCGGCTCCACGCCGGCCACCGCATCCAGCGTCTACCTCATCCGCACCAATGCCGAGGGTGCGGACTGCGTGGCGATCGCCGGACAGGATGGCAACATCATTGTCGGCGAGACGGTCGAGCAGGCGATCGAGGACGTGACCAATGGCGGCCGGTTCACCGGCCTCTATACCTCGGTCCTCGGCTGGCTGGGCTTGCAGATCGGCTCGGCGTACAGCGTTGCGAGGATCCTGAACCTCACCGCCCAGGCCGGCAAGGGCCTGACGGATGACCTGCTGGGCGAGGCCCTGGCGCTGTTCCCGGCTTCGCGGCAGCCCGGCCTGATCGTGATGAACCGCCGGTCGCGCGAGCAGCTCCGCAAGAGCCGCACGGCGACCAACCCCACCGGGGCCCCGGCGCCGCTGCCGGAGGAGGCGTTCAAGGTCCAGATCATCACGACCGACGCCATCACGAACACCGAGGCGATCCAGGCCGAGGAATCGTAATCCGCCCTGCCTGCCGGCAGGCAGGTCGGACCACGATCATGACCCGGGCCGGCCCTGGACCGGCCCGGGTCCGGCTAAGCCGCTTAATCGAGAGATCATGATCGACTTGGCGTACATGACCGTGATTCACCGCCGCCACGAGATCGCCGCCCGGGCGCTTGAGCACGTTCGCGCCCTGGCGGCGTCCGTGGCCGATGTCTGTTCCCTGACCGCACTGGCCGTCCTGAGCGACGAGGATTGGGAGGCCATCGGCCCGGTCTGCGATGCCGTCGGGATTCATCGCAT
>JALHTV010000146.1 GCA_022866005.1 Phycisphaerae bacterium | reverse complement strand
GTCCGGGGCGAGGGTGCTTGCGTTCGGGACATTCCCCTATCCTCCGGCCCTGCGGCGGCGGGTGTTCGAGCTGTTCGACCCGCGCACGTCGCGCGTGGACGCCATCTGCCGGATGAACTTCGCGCTGGGGGAGGTCTTCGCGCGGGCGCTGGTCACCCTCGCGCGCCGCAGCCGAATCCCCCTGGCGAGCATCGACCTGATCGGCTCGCACGGCCAGACGATCCACCACCTGCCCGGTGGTGCAGGCGGGCGGCGCGGGGCGGCCTCGACGCTCCAGATCGCCGAGCCCAGCGTCATCGCCGAGCGCACGGGCATCACCACGGTCGCCGATTTCCGCCCGCGCGACATCGCCGCCGGCGGGCAGGGGGCGCCGCTAGTGCCCTGGGCCGACTACGTCCTGTTCCGCCACCGCCGCCGCTCCCGCGCGGTGCAGAACATCGGCGGGATCGCGAACGTCACCTACCTGCCCGCCGCCTGTAGATTGGCCGACGTGGTCGCCTTCGACACCGGCCCGGGCAACATGGTCATCGATCGCATCGCGCAGCGCGCCACCGCCGGGAGGCGGCGCTTCGACGCCGGCGGACGCCTGGCCCGCCGCGGCCAGGTGCACCGCGGTCTACTTGCTGGGCTGATGAGGCACCCGTTCTTGCGCAGGCGGCCGCCCAAGACCACCGGGAGAGAGACCTTCGGAGTAGCGTTCGCCGATGCGCTCTACGCCCGCGCGCGGGCCGAGGGCATCGCGCCGCGCGACATCCTGACGACGGTGACGGCCTTCACGGCCCGCAGCATCGCCCAGGGTTACCGCCGCTTCCTGCCGGCACCGCCGGATGAGGTGATCCTGTGCGGCGGCGGGGCGCGGAACAGCTACCTGGTGGACCTGCTGCGGCGGGAGCTGGCGCCGGCGGCGGTCAGACTGACGGATGAGCTGGGCATCAACGCCGACGCCAAGGAGGCGCTGTCGTTTGCGCTCCTGGCGGCGGCCGCCATCCGCGGCCAGGCCAACAATGTCCCCTCAGCGACCGGGGCAAGGCACGCGGTGGTCTGTGGCAAGATCGTACCGGGGAGGCGTGTCCCATGACGAAGCTCCCCGACCGATCCAAGCTGACCACGGAGCGCCGCAACGTCGCCAGCCGCCACATCGACCGCCTCTCTGCGCTCCAGATCGTGGACCTCATCAACGCCGAGGACCGCCGCGTGGCCCCGGCCGTGGGCCGGCAGCGCCGCAAGATCGCCGCCGCGGTGGAGATGATCGCCGCAGCGCTCGTGGCCGGCGGGCGGCTGTTCTACGTGGGGGCGGGCACCAGCGGCCGGCTGGGCGTGCTGGACGCCTCGGAGTGCCCGCCGACCTTCGGCACTGGGCCCTGGCAGGTGCAGGGCATCATCGCCGGCGGGCGCCGCGCCCTGGTGCGATCGGTGGAAGGCGCCGAGGACCGCCCCGCCGACGGCGCCGCCGCGATCGACCGCCGCCACGTGGGCCGGCGCGACGTGGTCGTGGGCATCGCGGCCTGCGGGCTCACGCCGTTCGTCCGCGCAGCCGTCCGCCGAGCGAGGCGGCGCGGGGCAGGCACGGTGTTCATCACCTGCGCTCCCCAGGTCGCCCGCGAGATCGAGGCCGACGTGACCATCACGGCCGTCGTCGGCCCGGAGGTGGTCACGGGCTCCACGCGGATGAAGGCCGGCACGGCCACCAAGCTGGTGCTCAACACGCTGACCACGGCGGCGATGATCCGCACCGGCAAGGTCTATGGGAATCTCATGGTGGACCTGCGGGCGACCAACGCCAAGCTCCGCGACCGCTCGCGGCGGATCGTGGTCGAAGTCACCGGCCTGGGCCGCCGCGCCGCGAACGCCCTGCTCGCCCGGGCCGGGGGACGCGTGAAGGTTGCACTCGTCATGCATTTCCGCAGAATACACCGCCAGGCCGCCGAGGGCCTGCTGAAGCGGCACAAGGGCTTCCTGCACGCGGCGATCGGGCGCTGAACTTCCGGCACCGCCGGCCCATCGGCCAAGGAGACGCGGATCGGTGGATGAGTTCTTCTCAGCGAGGCCCATTGTCGGGGCGCTGGCCCGCGCGGACGTGGCCGTGTTCCTGGGCGTGCTGGCGACGATGTTTGCCATCGCGTTCTTCAAGGGGCGCAAGGAGCGCGACACCGGCGATTTCTTTCTCGGCGCCCGGCAGGTGCCCGTCGTCATCGCATCGCTGTCGTTCGTGGCCACCGAGGTCAGCGCGGTCACCATCACCAACGTCCCGGGCACGGGCTTCACCGAGAACCTCCAGTATCTCCAGTTCTACATCGGTTCGGCTGCGTCGAAGCTGTTCGTGGCATTCCTGTTCCTGCCGGTGTTCTACCGGTACCACTGCACGAGCATCTACGAGTTTCTGCGGCATCGCTTCGGGCCGCCGAGCCAATATTCCGGATCGATCTTCTTCTTCATTACGCGTCTGCTCGCTTCGGGCGCGCGGCTGTATGCGGCCTGCTACTCCATCGCCTGGATCATGGGCTGGGTGGACGCCCAGCATCCGGTCAAGGGGTTGCTGGCGGCGCTGGCGCTGTTCACCCTGAGCAGCATCGCCTTCATCGCCTTCGGGGGGATCAAGGCCGTGGTGTGGACCGGGGCGTTCCAGGCGAGCATCTTCTACCTGGCCGGGGGAGCGGTGATCGCGTACCTGCTGACGCAACTGGCCGGCGGCGTGCAGGAGGTCTGGGGCATCGCAGCCAAGGCGGGCAGGCTGAGCGTGTTTGATTTCTCGGTGGAGCTTAACCACCCCACGAGCTTCTGGGCCGGGACGGCCAACGCCTTTTTCATCGGGCTGGCCGTCTTCGGCACCGACCAGGAACTCGTCCAGCGACTGCTCACCGTCCGCACCCGCCGCGCCAGCCAGCGCGCGATCCTGACCACCATCGTCGCCGCCTTGCCGGTGGTCGTGATCTACCTGGCCATCGGCACGCTGATGTTCGTGTTCTTCGCGCAGAACCCCGACGCCAACCTGCCGGACAAGGCCAAGGAGGTCTTCCCCTACTACATCGCCCACTATCTGCCCGGCGGGCTGCGGGGGTTGGTGCTGGCGGCCATCGTCTTGGCCAGCATTGACTCACCCCTGGCGAGCCTGTCCAGCTCGTTCGTGATGGACATCTACAGGCCCCTCCTGGGCCGCGGGCGAAGCGAGAGGCACACCCTGTGGGTGTCGCGATTGGCCGTGGTGGGATTCGGCATCGTCCTAGCTGCTGTAGCCGTGGCCTGCACCAAGGCGGACAACATCCTGTGGCTGGCCTTTCAGATCATCTCCATCACCGGCGGCAGCCTGCTGGGCGTTTTCCTGCTGGGCATCCTGACCCGCCGCGGGAGCAACCGGGGCAACATCCTGGCGATGGTCACGAGCGCCGTGCTGATGACGGTGCTCACCCTGCTAAGCAGCTTCGGGCCGGTGGGGCTGGCGGGCTTCTTCGGCCTGACCGACCGGCCCGCCCCGCCCGGTGAGGTGCCCATCTTCCCGCTGGCCTGGAGCTGGCTGATCGTCCTGGGCACGGCGGTGACGTTCGGGCTGGCCCTGCTGTTCGGCCTCGGCAAGACGCCACCGGTGGAAGCACCCTCCCGGAAGCAGGAGACCAGCCCATGAAGGCCATGGCCCTGCTGATTCCCATCCGCGATTGGGTGGGGCTGTCGGGTGAGTTTCGCTGGCCGGGGCGGTGTGTGCTCGCTGGGGCGGTGCAGGCGGACCGTCTGCCGCTGGGGCAGCTCGCCGCCGACCTGCGACGGGCGGGGCATTCGGCGGCGGTGCGGCTGGGCGGGGCCGGGGCGGCCACGGTGCGGATGATCCGCGATCCGAGCATTCGCGGGGCGGAGCACTACTACCTCTACGTCCGGCCCGAGGGCATCACCGTCGCGGCCTCGGCCGACGCAGCAGCTTACTACGGCATCCAGACCGTCCGCCAGATGCTAGCCGTCCGCGGGCGGAGCATCCCGGCGTGCGTCATCGACGATTGGCCGGACTTCCGCCGCCGCGGCGTCTGCCTGGACTGCTCCCACGGCAAGGTGCCGACGCTGGCGACGCTGAAGGCGCTGGTGGAGCGCCTGGCGCGGTGGAAGATTAACGAGCTCCAGCTCTACATCGAAAACGTCTTTGCCTTCCGCCGCCACCCGCTGGTCGGCAGGGGCTACAGCCCCTTCACCGCGCCCGAGATCTGCTCGTTGCAGGAACACTGCAGGCGGCACCACGTCCGCCTGGTGGGCGCGCTGGCCAGCTTCGGCCACATGGACAAGATCCTCTCCTTGCCGAAATACCGCCCCCTCTCGGAGATGCCCGAGGGGGGGAGCGAATTGGACCGCTGGACCCTGTGCCCCACCGACCCCAGGTCGATCCGATTCCTGGGTGAGCTGTACGCGGAGTTCCTCCCGCTATTCGAGGCGGAGGATTTCAACGCCTGCTGCGACGAGACGAGCAACTTCACCGTCGGCCGAAGCCGCCGCCGCAGCGAGCGCCTCGGGGCGGGGCGGGTGTACCTGGAGTTCCTGCTGAAGATTCACGGCCTGTGCCGACGGCACGGCAAGCGGATGAACATCTGGGCCGACGTCATGCTCAAGTATCCGCACCTGCTGCGCGAGCTGCCCGGGGACATCGTGATGCTGAACTGGGACTACGAAGCCAACGGCCCGCGGATCGCCCGCTCAGCCCGGATTGCCCGCACGGGCCTGGCGCTGGGGGTCTGCCCGGGTACGAGCTCCTGGCAGACCCACGGCACGCGCCTGGGCAACGCCATGGGCAACGTAGCCCACTTCGCCGCCGCCGGGCGCCGGTGCGGCGCCGAAGGGCTGCTGAATACCGACTGGGGCGACTACGGCCACCGCAACTTCCTGGGCGTCAGCCTGCATGGCTTCGCTCACGGCGCCGCGCACGGGTGGCGCGGGGAGGCGGTGGACGAGGCGAAGTTCACCGAGAGCTTCTGCTTCCACGTGTTCGGCCAGAGCAGCCCGCGCCTGGCTGACGGGCTGGCCGTGCTGGGCGACTCGTATCGCCGCTGCGGCGGAGACAACCGCAACTCCTGCGCGCTATACCACGCGCTGGTGGAGCCGCTCGTGGGGGAGAAGGACTATCCCTTCGCGCGGATCGATCGGCTGGACCCGGCCGGCCTGCGCGGGATCATCGACGCGCTGTCGGACGAGCGGATCTGGCCCAAGCCGCCGGGGGGGATGGACCGCTTTGAGGCCACGGCGCTCCAGGAGTTCCCCGTAGCGGCGGCCATGGACGTGCTGGCCTGCCGCCGGGCGCTGGTGGCCAAGGACCTGCGGGCCGGCAAGACAGTGCGGCGAAGGGAGCTTGCCTCCCTCACCGAGCAGATGCACCAGGTCGCCAGACGGTTCGCGGCCCTGTGGCGGGTGCGGAACAAGCCCTCACGCCTGCGCGACAACCTCGCGCTCCTGCACCGCGCGGAAACCGAAAGCCGCCGCCTGGCCCGGCGGGCCTGACCGCCAAGGCGCCATCTTCGCAAATCGCCCATTTCGAGCGGGCCGGCCGCGAGGCGGCTATGATGGGGAATACTGATTCCCCGGCCCACTGCACAAGGAGCCTGACATGAAACCCGACACGCTGAGACGACGCGACCTGTTCAAACTCGCTGGCGCCGCAGCCGTGGCGGCGCTGGAGGAGTTCGCCCGCGGCTCCAAGTGGGACCTCATCTCGCCCGTCGTCGAGGCCCACTGTAGCCCCACCGACAAGGACCTGGACGACTGCCGCCAACTGGGCCTGAACCTGGCCAAGACCATCCTGGCCAAAGGCCCCTGACCAGGGCTCGGCAATCGCCCGAGCGCCAACTGCGGCAAAGAAGACAAGCGGGCCCGGAGGCCCGCCCGTCTCAAGCGGAACGGTTCTGACCAGTGACTATTTCCCCCGCCGAATCAATGCTAGACCGCCCAGGGCGAGGAGGGACAGGGTGCCCGGCTCGGGGACGGTTACCCACGCGCTTCCCGTACCTTCCACACCGGTGTTCTGAACATGAGCGGCCGTCGGGTAGAGGCCCCTTCCGGCGCCGTCAGGGGCACTTATGAAGTTGAACGCGCTCGCCGTCAGCCCAGCAATCCCCCCCACCGCGTAGGACACCGAGTCCCCAGAAGTGAATCGCTTCTCGGGGCCGTCACTGGTCGAGAATTCAAGCAAGATGTCAAAGAAGCCGTCCCCGTCGGCCTTGAAGGCGTTGCTCCCCAGGCTGATCGTCGGGGTGTCGAACATGCCTGTCTGCGTCGGAGTCGAGAAGGTTAGGTTGCCTGGGTTCAGCGCGGGGTCGAGATTGAAATACCCGCTCCGGAGGAACTCCGTTCCCGACAGATTGGTACCCGTCAGGGTCAGTGTAACGGAACCGGGAGTGTCGTGGTCGTCAAACTGCGCTGTCAGCCAGGGCGTGGGCCCCACCGGTGGAACCCCACCATTGTACTCCATGTATGCGCCAAATGTAATGACTCCCCCCGTCGCGGTGTTTGCCGCAAGCGCTGATACATATACGGTCCCCAATGCACATAAGAGAAGGCGACGTGCTGATCCCGGATTCAATGCGCACCTTTTGCCCACGGTCGTCCGCTCCCTTGAACGATTACTGCCCTCTTGGTGCTACTAGCGCAGAAGCGAGCCGGGCAACTTCGCCGGGCGGCCTGAGGCAGGAGGATGCGGGCGAGCGAGTCTCGCCCTGCCCCTTGTGCTAACCTCGGCTGGCTCAAGGCCCAGCTTGTCTCCTATCCGCTGCTCTCTCCAGCGGACAATACTACAGAAATCAGCTTACCGCCCACCCCCGGAATGTCAAGTGAGAACCCGCGGATTGGCATGAAATCCCCTGAAAACAGCGGTTACGAGGTAACGTTCTCCTTATGTTATTTCCCCATTACCGCACCTGCGCATCTGAGGATTCGGGGCTCCCGCACGGGTTTGCCTGGAAGAGCCGGGTGGCGAGAATGGGGCCCGCGCACCCGGCAGGTAGGCTAAGGGGGCGATCTAGACGGCGCAGAGGGGGCTGCCGCAGCGCGGGCAGCGGGAGCAGCCGGCGATGTCGTCCATGGGCGCGTGGCACCGCGGGCAGGTCTGTGCCTCCGGCCCGGTGGCCATGGGCTGGCCCGCGCGGCAGAGGTCGCGGTAGACCGTCACGCCCTTGCACCGCAAGTCGTAGGCGAGTTGATAGACCTTTTCCACATCCGCGGTGGAGGCGGCGGCTGGCAGGTTGATGGTCTTGGCGATCGCCCCGTCAATAAAGTCCTGGAAGGCCGCCTGCATCCGCACGTGCCAAACGGGTGCCACCTGATGGGCCGTGACGAACAGGGCCCGCGTCTGCTCGTCGATGCCGGCGATGTCGGAGAGCTGCTCCCCGCCGGCCAGACGGGTGGCGAGCTGGTCGCTCCAGAACCCCCGCTGCTGCGCCCATCGCTTGAACGGGGCGCTGGTCTCCAGCATCTCCTGGTCCAGGACGCGGCGGTGGAAGGCCAGGGCGAACACCGGCTCGATCCCGCCGCTGCACCCGGCCAGGATGCTCAGCGTGCCCGTGGGGGCGATGGTAGTGACGGCGGCGTTGCGCATCTTCCTGCCGCGGGCAGCCCAGGTGCTCTCCGGCCAATTGGGGAAGCAGCCGCGCTCCTCAGCGAGGGCGGTACTGGCGTCGAAGGCCTCTTGCGTGAGCACCTCGGCCACGCGGCGGCCGAAGGCGATTCCAGCGTCGCTGTCGTACTTGATGCCCAGCAGGAACATGGCGTCGGCCAGGCCCATGACCCCCAGGCCGATCTTGCGGTTGCCGTGACAGATCTCGGTGATCTGCGGGAAGACGTAGTCGTTGACGTCGATCACGTCGTCCAGGAACCGCACGGCCAGGCGGATCATCTCCCGGAAGCGCTGCTCGTCCAGCGCGCCGTCGGCGACGTACTTGGACAGGTCGATCGAGCCGAGGTTGCAGGCCTCGTAGTTCAGCAGCGGCTGCTCGCCGCAGGGATTGGTCGCCTCGATGGCCCCTAAGGCTGGGGTGGGGTTATCGGCGTTGACGCGGTCGATGAAGCACACCCCCGGCTCGCCGGTGGCCCAGGCCCCGGAGACGATCCTCTCCCACACGCTGCGGCAGTCATAGACATCGCCGGCTGCGCCCTGGCCTGCCAGCAGCAGGTCGTCCAGGCTGTAGCGGGCGATGTCCAGGCTGCGGGGCAGGTGGTACTCCCGCCCGGTGCGGGGATTGACCACCACGTGCGGGATGGAACCATCGCGGCGGAGCTGGGCCATGAAGGCATCATCGATCTTCACGGAGATATTGAAGTTCTCGAACTCCTCGGGCGAGTCCTTGGCCGTGATGAACTTCAGGATGTCGGGGTGGTGGATGGACATCATGCCCATGTTGGCCCCGCGGCGGAAGGCCCCCTGCTGGATGGCCCGGGTCGCCTGGCAGAAGACCCGCCAGAAGCTGATCGGTCCGCTGGTCCGGCCGCCGGAGCTGGCGACCATGTCGCCGGTGGGGCGCAGGCGGTCGAAGGAGAACCCGGTGCCGCCGCCGGCCTTCTGGACGATGGCCGCCTGCTTGACCGCCTCAAAGATGTCCTCCACGCTGTCGTGGATCGGCAGGACGAAGCAGGCGCTGAGCATCCCCAGCCGCCTGCCGGCGTTCATCAGAGTGGGGCTGTTGGGCAGGAACTCACCCGCCACCATGACCGCTCGGAATCGCTCGGCCATCTGGCCCGCTGCCGCCTCGCCGCCGTAGCGCCGCTCGGCAGCGGCCACGTGGCGGGCCACGCGGGCAAAAAGCTCCCCCGGCGTCTCCTGGATGTTGCCCTCCGCATCCCGCACCAGGTACCGCGCCCGCAGCGTCCGCAGGGCGTTGTCGGTGAGGACCGGCTCGGTGAGCGGTTGCTCGGCCATCGAGGTGCTCTCCCGAAGAAAGTATACGCCCCGCCACCCCGCCTCACCATCCCCCACTGGACGGTGGGGGCTTCGCCGCGCCGCGACCCTGCATCACGTGGAGTCGGCGCAGAGTGGAAAGCCCCGCACGTCAGTGCGGGGATGGTGTATGATCCCATCTTCTGGTACAGACGCGCCGGCCAGGAGACGAACCGTATGGCCACACTGGCGTACTTCCTCACCTGGACGACCTACGGGGCATGGCTGCCTGGTGACTCCCGGGGTTGGGTCAACCGACACCGCACTCATGGGGACGTTCTCGATCCACCCAATCCATCGCTGGAGGCCAAGGCCCGGGCACTCCTGAAGGATGGAGTAGTACGCATGGACAGCCAATTGCGCCAACTCGCCAGATCGGCCATGGCAGAGGCATGCTCATTCCGGGGTTGGACGGTTCATGCCATGGCCGTGAGGAGCAACCATGTTCATCTCGTTGTATCGGCCCGCGGCCACACCCCAGGAAGAGTCATGGGGACCTTGAAGGCCTACGCTTCCAGGGCGATGAACGCACACGTTCCTGAGCGTCGAGACTGGTGGACGCGCCGGGGCAGTAAGCGCCTCCTACACAACGAGAAGTCGCTACATGCGGCAATCCGGTATGTACAGGGGCAGAAGGCCTCATGGATGAAGGGTCTGTGATCGCCGACGTTTCACACCATCCCCCACCTGACGGTGGGGGCTTCCCGGTTGCGCCGGGTGCGAAAGCCCGGTGCGTGACCACGGAGATGCCGTTCCGTAGGAAGTGAGCCCCCTACCTTACGGTGGGGGCTTCACCAGACCTAGGCCCGCGTGAGGGTGAAGATCGTGATCTCCGGCCGGGCGTTAAGGTGGCGGCGCCGGGCGTAGCTCAGGCCGCGGTTGACGTAGAGGTATTTACCGTCGCCCAGGGGATACTGCCCGGCGGTGAAGTGCTTGTGGACGGTCGGCATGAACAGCCCGCTCAGCCGGCGGCTGGAGGCCGCGGTGCCGTGCGTGTGCCCCGCCAGGACCCAATCGGCTCCGTGGCGGGCCAGCTCCAGCGCCGCGTCGGGGTTGTGGCACAGGGCGATGGTCGGCAGGTGCGGATGGGCCATGTCGAAGGCGAGCTTCGGATCGTAGCCCGGCGTCCAGTAGTCTTCCACGCCGACGAATTGCAGGCTGGCCCCGCCGTGCTCGAACACCCGCCGCTCGTTCATCATCACGAAGATGTCCGCGTGGCCCAGCTCATGGCAGAGCGTCTCGGCCAGTTCGCGTGTGCCGCCGCGCCCGTGGGGGTGGAAGATGCCATAGTCGTGGTTGCCCAGGCAGGCGAGCACGGCCACCTTGGGCGTCAGGCCCGCCAGGATGCCCGCGATGCGGCGGGCGTAGGACCGCGGCCCGGTGACGAAGTCGCCGGTGATCGCGACGAAGTCGGCCCCCTCGGCGTTGATGGCCTCGACGCACTGACGCAGGTAGCGCTGGCGGACGATGGGCGAGCAGTGCAGGTCCGAGACGTGGGCGAGCTTCGCCCCGCAGAAGCCCGCGCCCAGGTCGGGCAGCGCCATCGGCCGCCGCTCGATCCGCAGCCAGTGCTTCTCCAGACTCCAGACGTACAGCCCGCCCAACGCACAGGAATTGGCTGCCGCCCAGATCAGCTTCTTGAAGAACGCCTTACTCGGCCAGCGCTGCGCCGGGGGCGGTAAGAGCACCTCGTTCATGACCATCCTTCCGGCCCGAACCGCGGGCCGTTACGGCGAAAGACCGGGACATTATACATGCCCAGGCCCCCGCCCACAGCAGACTTTTTCCCCGTCTGCAACCGGCGGACTCCTGACAGGTCCCAGGCAAGGACCGGCCATCGTTACTGCGGCCGGCCGGTCCCCCTGGCCTGCCCGACCCACCCACTCACGTGCACGACCTACTATGTATGCCATCGGGCAGGGGACAGCCTTGGCTTGAACAGCTCTACGCGGCGTGGGACAATCCGCCCGCCCATGAGCGCTGGCGGCAAAGGCAAACCTGTGATCGGTCTGGTCGGCGGGATCGGGGCCGGCAAGAGCACCGCGGCGGGAGAGCTCGCCCGTCTAGGCTGCGCGGTCATCGACGGGGACACCATCGGCCATCAGCTCCTGGCCGAGCCGGCGGTCCGCCGCCGCCTGCGAGACCGCTGGGGCGAGGGCATCTTTCGGCCGGACGGGGCGGTAGACCGCGCCCGGCTGGGCGGGATCGTCTTTGCCGACGCTCGCGAGCTGGAGGCGATGAACGCCATCCTGCACCCGCTCATCCGCCGCCGGATCGCCCAGGCGATCGACCGCGCCCAGGCTGACCCGGCCGTAGCGGCGGTGGTGGTCGATGCGGCCGTGCTGCTGGAGGCCGGGTGGGACAGGCTGTGCACACACCTGGTGTTCATCGAGGCCGACGAGGCCAGCCGCGTCCGGCGGGCGACGGCTGCACGCGGTTGGAGCGAAGCTGCCTGGCGCGTGCGGGAAAAATCGCAGATTTCACTGGACAAAAAACGCCGTCGATGTCATTATTCTATTGCTAACAGTTCCAGCGTCTCCCACCTGAACGAGCAAATCCGCGGCGCTTTCCAGGAGATCATTCGTACTGCGGAAGGCTCTTGAGCGCAGGCGAAGGCAGCCGGCGCATTGGAGCGGTCGAAACGCTGGTCCGGGCAGGCCGGTGTTCCACCTCGCCGGGCAATCCACCACGATTCACGTCGAATCCCCCTCGCGGTGTTCGAAGGGGTGCACATAGCGGTTTGGGCACCGTCGCAGCGCCCGTGCGGCAGCGACCCGCGGCCCAGCAGCGCCGCCGGACATCCGCTGCCCGCAGAATGGAGCCGACGTCATGGCCAAGGCAGCCAAGAAAACCACACGAAAGACAACCCAAGACACGGTAGCCACCGAAGACCCCCCGCTGGAGCCGCAGGCCCTGGAGGGCACCGCCGCGCCCGCCGACCCGGCCGGCGATCCGGTCCAGGAGACCGACGCGCAGCCGCAGTCGCCCCCCTCCCCTGCTCCCCCAGATGAGTCGACGGCACCGGAGGGATCGGCCGACACCGCGCCCCAGGTCGAGGAGACCGTCGAGGAATTCGACCAGCAGATGCACGCCAAGTACGAGCGCGTCAAGCGCGGCGAGCTGCACATCACCGACCTCCAGCGCATGGGCGTGGCCGAGCTGCACGAGATCGCCAAGGCCGAGGGGATCGAGGAATACACCGGCCTGGGCAAGCAGGACCTGGTCTTCAAGATCCTCAAGCATCGCATCCAGAGAGACGGGCTGATGTACGGCGAGGGGGTGCTGGAGATCCTGCCGGACGGCTTTGGCTTTCTGCGCAGCCCCGACTACGACTACCTGCCCAGCCCCGACGACATCTACGTCTCGCCCAGCCAGGTTCGGCGGTTCGGCCTGCTCAAGGGCAACATCGTCGCGGGGCAGATCCGCCCGCCGAAGGAATCGGAGAAGTACTTCGCGCTCTTGCGCGTGGAGGCGGTGAACTTCGAGGAACCGGAGAGGCTCTCCGAAAAGGTCAACTTCGAGGACCTCACGCCCACGCACCCCGACCGGCGGATCTTCCTGGAGCACAAGCCCGAGGAGATCAACATGCGCGTGGTGAACCTAGTCACGCCGATCGGCTTCGGCCAGCGCATGCTGATCGTCGCCCCCCCGCGCACCGGCAAGACCGTGCTGCTCCAGAAGATCGCCAACGCCATCGCCGCGAACCACCCGGACGTTCTGGTGATCATCCTGCTGATCGACGAGCGCCCCGAGGAAGTGACCGACATGCGACGGCACACCACCGCCGAGGTGATCTCCTCGACGTTCGACGAACCGGCCACGCGGCACATCCAGATCGCCGAGATGGTCTCCGCCAAGGCCAAGAGAATGGTGGAGTACGGCAAGGACGTGGTGATCCTGCTGGACAGCATCACGCGCCTGGCGCGGGCGTACAACGCGGTCGCGCCGCACTCCGGCAAGATCCTCACCGGCGGCATCGACGCCAGCGCCCTCCAGGCGCCCAAGCGGTTCTTCGGGGCCGCGCGGGCGATCGAGGAAGGCGGGTCGCTGACGGTCATCGGCACCGCCCTGATCGAGACCGGTAGCCGCATGGACGAGGTAATCTTCGAGGAGTTCAAAGGCACCGGCAACAGCGAACTCCACCTGGACCGCCGGCTGGTGGACCGCCGCATGTGGCCGGCCATCGACATCAGCCGCTCCGGCTCGCGCAAAGAAGAGCTGCTGCTGGACCCCAAGGAGCTGAAGCTCGTCCAGCGCCTCCGGCGGGCGCTGGCCGACATGCAGCCGGTGGACGCGATGGAGCTGCTCATCAGCAAGCTCCAGAAGGTCAAGACCAACGCCGAATTCCTGATGTCGATCAACTCCGACTGACGACGATCGCCGATTGCCGATTGCCAATCGGCGATGAGTGCGGCCTGCCGGACAGGGGGCGCCTCTGTCGAAGGATCGCGGACTTCCTATGGGCAAGCACATTGCGGTGCTGTTCGACCTGGACGGCACGCTGCTGGACACGATCGACGACCTCACCGACGCGATGAACGCGGCGCTCGCTGCCTGCGGGCTGCCCACTTGCTCATCGCAGGCGTGCAAGCACTTCGTCGGGGACGGCGTGGGGAACTTCGTGCTTCGGGCCATGCCGGGCGGCCGCCGCGGCGACGCGAGCCTGGCAGCACGCATCACCGAACTGTTCCGCTCCGCCTACGCCACCCACTGGCGCCACCACACCCGGCCGTACGAGGGCATCCCTGAACTGCTCGACGAACTCACCGCCCGTAGGGTGGCGATGGCGGTTCTTTCCAACAAGCCCGACGACTTCACGAAGCTCATCGTGGCCGAGCTGCTGGGCCGGTGGACGTTCCGCGCCGTCGTCGGCCAGCGCGAGGGCTACAGCCCCAAGCCCGACCCCGCCGCCGTTGGGGAGATCGCCGCGCAACTGCGTCTGGCGCCGGCGGAGTTCCTTTACGTCGGCGACACGGGCACGGACATGGCCACCGCCGTCGCGGCCGGAATGTTCCCCGTGGGCGCCCTGTGGGGCTTCCGCGACGCGGCGGAATTGACCGCCCACGGCGCCAAGGTCCTCATCGCCCATCCAGCCGAGCTGCTGGGCCTGCTCCAATAGGGACGAGACGCAAAGGCCCCTTGCCTCGCCTGCGCCTGCGGCTATCATGTGGCCGACGCGACAGCGCCTCTGCGGCGCCGGCACTTCACGGATTCGAGGTGACCTGTGGCGATGGAGCGATGGGGCAGCAAGCTGGGGGTAATCCTGGGCGTGTTCGTCTACTCGATGGCCCGGACCCTCCGGCAGAAGGGCTGATCTGCGACACTTGCCTTGGCGAGGCAACCGTCAGCGACGTTTGATGGCCGCGGCCAGGGCCTGGATGTGCGCGGGGGTCGTGCCGCAGCACCCGCCCAGAAACGCGGCGCCCGCGGCGATAAGCTTGGGGCCGTAGGAGGCGAACTCCTGCGGGCTCATGCGGAAGTGCGCCCTCCCGTCGCGCCCCAGCTCCGGCAGGCCGGCGTTGGGCTTGACCCACAGCGGCAGGTCGCACGCCTCGCGGAGCATCCGCGTCACGACCACGTACTGCTCCGGGCCTGCGCCGCAGTTGGCACCGACGGCATCGGCGCCGCCGGCCTTGGCGGCCCGGGCCAGGTCGGCGGGTGAGTTGCCCATCATCGTCCGCGTCTTATCCGGCCCGGAGGAGAACGTCATGCACGCGACCACCGGCAGGCCGGCGGCCTTCTTGACGGCCGCGAGGGCGATCTGGAGTTCCGCCAGCTCGTTGAACGTCTCCAGCACGATGGCGTCCACCCCGCCGAAGGCCACGGCCTCGGCCGTCTGTGCGAACGCTACGGCCAGGTCGTCGGGGCTGACCTCCTCGGTCATCACGATCTTCCCGGTCGGTCCGACGGAGGCGAAGACCTTCACCTCCCGCCCTAGCTCGTCCTTGGCGGCACTGGCGGCGCGGCGGGCGATGAGCGCCCCCGCCTCGGCCAGCTCGGCCGTGCGCGACTCGATGCCGTGCAGACCCAGCATGAAGCGGTTGGCGCACAGCGTGTTGGTCAGGATCACCTCGCTGCCGGCCTGGATGTAGCCGCGGGCGATCTGCTCCACGGCGGAGGGGTTGACGGCGTTCCACACCTCCGCCGGCGTGCCGGGGCCCAAGCCCAGCTTGGCAAGCTCCGTGCCGGTGGCGCCGTCGGTGAGCCGAACGCCGGTGGAGCCGTCGGTCAAGCGGACGGACGTCGCGTATTGTTTCAGGTCGAATCCCATCGCGGCCTCGGGCCTCCAGCGCCCGCAGTGCACCGTGCGTGACGCGGCCCCAATCGTCAACCGGCTATCGTTGATTGTCACTGACCGGCCGAGACGCCGCCTGCACCGGGCGCGTCACCGTGCCCCCGCTTTCGATCGCCGCCAGCGCGCGGCGGAGGTCGGCCTGGCTGCCGTCCAGCACCAGCGACCGCCGCCAGGCCTCGACGGCCTCGGAAAGGTGCCGCCCGTCCTTGGTCGAGCGATACAGGTCCAGCAGGACGTCGCCCAGCACCCGCCAGACGCCCGCCTCCTGCGCGGCCAACTGCACAGCCCGCCGCGCGGCCACGACGGCCTGTTCCGGGTCCCCCGCAGCCCGTGCCGCGACGGCCAGCCCCAGCCAGATCGTCGAGTCCTCTCCGGCCAGATCCGCCGCCTTGCCGTAGGCCGCCGTCGCCTCCCGGGGCTTGCCCAGGTTCAGCAGCACCTCGCCCAAGGCGGCCTGGGCCGAGGCGAGCTGCGGGGCCTGCCGCACGACCCGTTGCCACTGATCCCGGGCCTGGGCGAGCTTGCCCTGCGCCTGGTACAGCGAGGCCAGGTTGTACCGGGCCTGGACGAAGTCGGCCTGCTCGGTGAGCAGTTGGAGGTAGACGGCCTCGGCCTCGCTGAACTGCCGCAGGCGGGTCAGCGCGACCGCCAGGTTAACACGGCTGGTGCGGTCGGAGCCGTCCAGCTCGACCAGCCGGCGGTAGGCCTCCGCGGCCTCGGCGTGACAAGAGGACAACGTCAGGGCATTGGCCAGTCCCTTCAGGGCCAGGATCTCGTCACCCTGGCTGGGACTCACCTGGCCCGCGTCGGCAAAGAGTTCAGCCGCGAGAGTATAGTCGCCGGCGTCGATGGCCGCATTGCCACGATCGATCAAGGCCTCGAAGCTGTTGGGATCAATCAGGGCGGCCACGGGATTGACTTTCGGCTCGGTCTTGGCCGGCGCAGACGCCGGCGCCTCACCGGGGGCCGGCGGAGGCGCCGACTTGCGGCACGACCACCCTCCCCCAGCAGAGAGAAACACACCCAGTAGGCACACCCACCCTGCCATTCTCATGAGGGGAATTGTAGCCGCCGGCCCAAGGAGGGGGGAATGCTCAATGCCAAATGCTAAACGCCCCATTTGGGACGCTCTCCACCAGCGCGCATGCCGAAATCACTGGAACTCACCCGGGGTGCTGCTACGATATCAGCCCCGTTGCCGCTGCCCCGCGATGATTCCAGGAGGCGGCGGAAGGAGGGTCGTGTGAAGGCCCTGGTCATCACCGCGCCGCGCGAGACGGAGATTCGGGACGTCCCCCGCCCCACCGCCGCCGCCGGCGAGGCGCTGCTGCGCGTCCGCATGGTCGGACTGTGCGGCTCGGACCTCAACACCTACCGCGGCACCAACCCGATGGTGACTTACCCGCGCATCCCCGGCCATGAGATCGCCGCCACCGTGGAGCACCTCCGCGGTGAGGCAGCGGAGCGGTTCCGGGTCGGCGATAACGTAACCGTTTCTCCCTACACAAGTTGCGGCAAGTGCCCTTCCTGTCGGCGCCACCGGCCCAACGCCTGCCGCACCAATCAAACCCTCGGCATCCAGCGCGACGGCGCGTTGACCGAGTACCTGACCGTGCCGTGGCAGAAGCTCTACACCTCAGCGAGCTTGAGCCTGAAGGAGCTGGCCCTGGTCGAGCCGCTGACGGTGGGCTTCCACGCCGCCGACCGCGGCCAGGTGAGCGCAGGCGACACCGTGGCCGTGCTGGGCTGCGGGGCGATCGGTCTGGGGGCGGTCGCAGGGGCGGCCTTCGCCGGCGGGCGGGTCATCGCCGTGGACATCGACGACGCCAAGCTCACCATCGCCTGCGGCGCCGGGGCGGCCGAGACGGTGAACTCCGCCAAGGTCGATCTGGCTGGGGCGCTTGCGGAGTTGACCGCCGGAGACGGGCCCGATGTGGTCATCGAGGTCATCGGGCTGCCCGCCACGTTCCGCTCGGCCGTGGAACTGGTCGCCTTCACCGGGCGCGTCGTCTACGTGGGTTACGCCAAGGCGCCGGTGGAGTACGAGACGAAGCTGTTCGTCCAGAAGGAGCTGGACATCCGCGGCTCGCGCAACGCCTCTTCGTCAAGAGACTTCCCGCGGGTGATCGAGATGCTCCAGGCCGGGAGGTTCCCCACCGACCAGGTAATCACGTGCGTCGTGCCGTTGGACAGGGCGGCCCAAGCCCTGGCCGACTGGGACGCCAATCCCCCAGCCACGACCAAGATCCTCATCGACCTGGACGCCCGCCGCTAGGTTGGCGCATCGGGGCGAAAGGAGCAGGCGTTGAAGGCGGTCCACTTAACCGGCGTGAGAAAGATGGCGATCGTCGAGATCGACGAGCCGAGCGTCCGGCGCGACGACGAGGTGCTGCTGCGCGTGGACGTCGTGGGCATCTGCGGCAGCGACGTCCACACCTACACTGAAGGCGGCATCGGCGGCTCGGCCGTAACGTACCCCTGGATCCTCGGCCACGAGTGCGCAGGGACGGTGCTCCAGACCGGCCCGACGGCGGGCGGACTGAAGGTCGGCCAGCGCGTGGTGGTGGACCCGCTGATCCCCTGCAACCATTGCGACCAGTGCCGCATCGGCCGAAAGCACACCTGCCGCAACCAGAAGTTCCTGGCCTCTCCGAACCAGGCCCCCGGGGCGCTGGTGGAGCGGCTGGTCATGCCGGCGGAGTGCTGCTACCCGATCGGCGATACCGTCACGTCGGTCCAGGCGGCGTTGGCTGAGCCGTTGTCCATCGGCCTGCACGCGCGGAACCTGTCTGGCCTGCCCGGCGGCACGGCGGCGGTCCTGGGCAGCGGGCCAATCGGCCTGTGCGTGCTGCT
>JALHTV010000145.1 GCA_022866005.1 Phycisphaerae bacterium | reverse complement strand
TCCCCCTGGAGCTGGTGACGCAGACCGTCGCCATCCTCGCCAAGCGCGGCGTCGGCAAGACCTACACCGCCACCGTGATGGCCGAGGAGATGCTCGCCGCCGGCCAGCAGGTCGTCGTCATCGACCCCACCGGGGCCTGGTGGGGCCTCCGCTCGAGCGCCGACGGCCGGGGCGAGGGCTACCCGATCGTGGTCCTGGGCGGGGATCACGCGGATATCCCCCTGGAGGAGCACGCCGGCGAGCTGCTCGCCCAGGCCGTGGTGGAGCGGCGGTTCTCCGCCATCCTGGACCTCTCACTCATGCGCAAGGGCCAGGTGCATCGGTTCATGGCCCCCTTCGCCGAGACCCTTTATCGCCTGAACCGTCAACCCGTCCACTTGATGATCGACGAGGCCGACGCGGTCGCGCCCCAGAAATGCTTCGGAGACGACGCCCGCACACTGGGGGCGATGGAGGACCTGGTCCGCCGCGGGCGGAAGCGCGGGATCGGCTGCACCCTGATCTCCCAGCGCCCGGCCGTGCTCAACAAGAACGTCCTCACCCAGTGCGAGATGCTCGTGGCCATGCGTCTGGTGCACCCCAAGGACATCGACGCCGTGATGGAGTGGGTCAACGTCCATGCCGAGCCCGCCCCCGCCGAGGCGATGGTCGCGGCCCTGCCGAGCCTGCCCGTGGGGACGGCCTACTTCTGGTCCCCGGGCTGGGGGGACATCTTCGAGAAGGTCCAGGTCCGCGCGCGGCGGACGTTTGATTCCTCCGCCACGCCGCGCCCGGGCCACAAGGCCGCCGCACCCCGAAAGCTGGCGGCGGTCGACGTCGCCTCCCTGGGGCGACAGATCACCGAGCTGGCCGAGCACGCCAAGGCCAACGACCCGGCGGAACTGAAGCGGGAGGTGGCCTGCCTCAAGCGCCAGCTCCAGCTCTCGGCCAAGGGCCAGGCCGCAGCGGTGCAAACAGGCAAGCGCGCCCCCGCGCCCGATGCCGGCGAGATCGCCCGGCGCGTGGACCGCGCCGTGACCGAGCGGGATCGTCACTGGCGCAGGCGCTTCAATAGGATGGGCCCGGCGATCGCTGCCCTGGCCAAGGATTGCCGGAGGGTCGCCGAGGCTGCTGCGCGGTTTGTGCAGCAGATCGCCCAAGAGGCCCTTGAGCCGCCGCCCGCCGTCACCCTGCCGCCCGTTCGCCTGCTGACCCGCATGTCGCCCTTGCCGACGCCCCGGGCGCGCCCGTCCCTGCGGACGCCCGTAGGGGCGGATCCCGCGGGCCTCAATTCCGGCGACTTCCAACTCGACCGCGCCGGCAGAAGGGTCTTGGCCGCACTGGCGCAGCACGGAAGCTGCTCCAAGCGGAAGGTGGCCATCCTGGCCGGCTACGCGGTCAACGGCGGCGGGTTCAACAACGCCATCGGCCGCTGCCGCACCAACGGCTGGCTGGAGGGCTCTGAGCCGCTCGCCATCACCGAGGCGGGGCTGGCCATCCTCGGGGAGGTCGATCCCCTGCCCGTCGGGCCCGAGCTGATCGACTACTGGCTGCACCAGCTCCCCAAGGCCGAGCGGGAGATTCTGGGCGTTCTGGTCGAGTCACCCGAGGCGCTGACCAAGGAGCAGATCGCCGAGCGGACGCCCTCAGGCTATACGGCCAAAGGGGGCGGCTTCAACAACGCCATCGGCCGGTTGCGGACCCTCCAGCTGATCGACGGCCGCAAGGAATTGTCCCTGGTGGAAGAACTGGTGGGATGATGCGGCGCGCGCGGGCAAAGCCCCGGAGACAAAAGCTGCGCTTCGCAGAAGACCCGTTCCGCGCGGGGCGGCAAGGCCCAGAGACCATCGATCAGAGACAGCGCCAGCAGTACGCCCAGCACCGTGTCCGGGCGGCCCGGCGGCAGGCGGAGATCGCCGAGGCCGGCCAGGAGATCGGTCCGCCGCCGGCGGTTGCAAAACCCAAGCGCCGCGCGGCCTGCGAACGGGACTTCAAACGGTACTGCGAGACCTACGAGGCCAGGGTGTTCTATCTGCCCTGGTCCGCCAACCACATGGAGGCCATCCACCGGCTGGAGGAGGCGATCCTCCACGGG
>JALHTV010000144.1 GCA_022866005.1 Phycisphaerae bacterium | reverse complement strand
GATGAAGTCCCTCCGCTGCTCGACGTTCTCCCCCATCAGCAGGCTGAACATCCGCTCGGCCTCTTCAGCCTCCTGGGTCCGCACGCGGAGCAGCACTCTGCGGGCGGGGTCCATGGTGGTCTCCCAGAGTTGATCGGGGTTCATCTCGCCCAGGCCCTTGAAGCGTTTGATCTCCATGTCCTTGGAGCCGATCTCACGGATGCCCGGGGCGAGCTGGGAGACATTGTCCAGCTCGCGGACCTCCTCCTCATTGAGCAGGACGTAGCGCGCGGGGGGCTTCTGGCCGGTGACGTCTTCCTCCCGGCGGACCAGGAAGTCCTCCCCGTCCAGGCCCTGCTTGGCGAGGCGGTCGAACAGTTTGGCGATCTCGCGGACCTCGTGCAGCTCGGCGCGCTTGCGGACGCGGATGCCGGCCTCCTCGACCTTAGTGGGCTCTTCCTCGGCAATCGGTCCATTGGCGAAGGCCTCATCTTCCAGGACCAGGTTGTGCGCGGCGAGTTGACTCTCGTACTCCTGGGCGGAGTGGCAGAAGATGTTACGCCCGCCGACCACCAGCCAGTGCGTGGGCCACTTGCCGTCCTTGCGATGGGCCATCAGTTCGGCAAAGGCGATGCCGCGGCGCTCCACGATCTGGATGTTCTTCGCCAGGCGGTCCAGCGTCTCGACCAATTCGCGCAGCTTGCCGCCGGCGTACTCCCCGGTGACCTTGGCCTTGCCGGTCTTGGCCGAGGGGTCGCGGACCTGAAGCGTCGTGCCCTCCAGGCCCAGATTCAGCAGGGTCTCGCGCATCTGCGCCTCATCCAGGACGTACTCCTTGTGCTTCTTGCGCGTGACCAGGTACAGCGGCGGCTGGGCGATGAACACGTGTCCGGCCTCAATCAGCCGCTTCATGTAGCGGAAGAAGAACGTCAGCAGCAGCGTGCGGATGTGGCTGCCGTCGACGTCGGCGTCGGTCATGATGACGATCTTGCCGTAGCGGAGGTTGGACAGGTTGAACTCGTCTTCCCCGATGCCGCAGCCCAAGGCTGAGATGATCGTCCGGATCTCGGCGAAGTTGAGGATCTTGTCGAGGCGCGCCTTTTCGACGTTGAGGATCTTTCCGCGCAGGGGCAGGATGGCCTGGGTGGCCGAATCGCGGCCCTGCTTGGCCGAGCCGCCGGCGGAGTCGCCCTCGACCAGGAACAGCTCGGTGCTGGCCACGTCGCGCGAGCGGCAGTCGGCCAGCTTCCCCGGCAGCGACCCGCTGGACAGGGCCCCTTTGCGTCGCGTCAGGTCGCGGGCCTTGCGGGCGGCCTCGCGGGCCTGCATCGCCTGGATGCCCTTGGTCACCATGCGCCGCGCATCGCCGGGGTGCTCCTCCAACCAGGCGCCCAACTGCTCGTTGACGGCCTGCGTGACGAAGCTCTCCACCTCGCTGTTGCCCAGCTTGGTCTTGGTCTGCCCCTCGAACTGCGGATCGGGCACCTTCACCGACACGATGGCCGTCAGGCCCTCGCGGAGGTCATCCCCGCTGGGCGTCTCACCGTTCCTGATGACCTTGGCGCTGCGGGCGTAGAAGTTGAGCGTCCGCGTCAGCGCGCTGCGGAAACCCGACAGGTGCACGCCGCCTTCCAGTGTGTTGATATTGTTGGCGTAGGTAAAAATGGTCTCGCTGTAGCCGTCGGTGTATTGCAGCACCAGGTCCAGCATCAGGCGCGTTTGGTCGTCTTCCTTGTGGATCACCACGGGCCGGTGCAGGACCATCTTGCCCTCGTTGAGGTGCTGCACGAAGGCCACCAGACCCTTGCGGAACTGGAAGGCCTCCTCCTTGCCGCTGCGGAGGTCCGACAGCTTGATGCACACGCCCTCGTTGAGGTACGCCAGCTCCCTCAGGCGGGTCAGCAGGACCTCGTAGCGGAAACTGCCGTCGGGGAAGATCTGCGGGTCGGGCTTGAAGGTCACCTTCGAGCCGGATCGTTTGCGCTGGCCGATCGGCTTGGGCTCGCCCAGTTTCTTCCCCCGCTCGAAGTGCATGGAGTAGACCACCCCGTCGCGGCAGACCTCCACCTCCAGCCACTCGCTCAGCGCGTTGACCACCGACGCGCCCACGCCGTGCAGGCCGCCGGAGACCTTGTAGGTGTCGTGGTCGAACTTGCCCCCCGCGTGGAGCTGGCAGAAGACCACCTCCAGCGCCGAGACCTTCTCGGTGGGGTGGGGGCCGACGGGAATGCCCGGGCCGTCGTCATACACGCTGCACGAACCGTCGGGGTGGACGGTCACGGCGATGTTCTTGCACCGCCCGGCCATCGCCTCGTCGACGGCGTTGTCGACGATCTCCCAGACCAGATGGTGCAGGCCGCGGGGCGTCGTGTCCCCGATGTACATGCTGGGGCGCTTGCGGACCGCCTCCAGCCCGCGCAGCACCTTGATCTTGCTCTCGTCGTAGACGACGCCGGGGCTGATCTCGGTGACGTGGGCCTGATCCTTGGCCATGCGAACTCCGCTCCTATCGTCCAAATCGGCTACAACCGCTGCCGGCGACCAGGGGCCAATGCCCCGGCGGCAACGCGAAAACCCACACCCGCAAACGACCCATGAATTATCCCAAATCGCCTCCCCCAATGCCAGCGAAAATGGCGCCCGAATTCACCAAAAGTGCCGCCATAAGCCATTCAATAGCAACGGGTAACGGCGCTGGCACGCGCGGGCCTCATGGCGGCATCGCCAGCCGGTCAAAGCCACCGCCGGATGGTGCCGGCGGCAGGGGTTTGCCCGCAGCCCGGGCCGGCCTCAAGGCGCCGCTCAAGACGACGCAGGCGCCATTGAAGGTGGCGAGATTTGCTTTCTGTTTCTCCCGCGTCGCGCGGTTCGACCAGGAACAGGAAAAACTCTTCATGTTTTCTGTCGTGATGAGCCGCCGTCACTGCGATATCATGATCTGTACGCATGACGGTTTGTGCTAGTGCCTCGACGTCAGAGTCCCCAAGGCCATCCTGTGGCCCCGCTGTGGACACGAACAATCGATCCGACTGGGAATCGCTTTCGCCGTACCCTCGACAGAACTGAAGCTCGCCAAGTAGCAGGAGAAGGAGACTATGCCAAGTGACTGCAGGAAGACCCTCGCTTTCACCCTCGTGATGTCCCTACTGCTGAACGTGCTTCCCGCGACGGCCGGCCGCGCTGAAGCACAGGAGACTCAAGCCGTCTCGCCGACGAGCACCAGTCGTCCTGCGTTATCCGTCCCGTTGCCGGAGATCCCCGACCGTTCGTTCGACGTGACGGCCTACGGGGCCGTGGGGGACGGAGCCAAAGACGCCGCCGCCGCCATCCAGGCCGCCATCGACGCCGCCAGCGCCGCCGGAGGCGGATCCGTCATCATCCCCTCCGGCACCTTCCTCAGCGGGCCCATCAGCCTGGCGAGCAACCTGAACCTGCACCTCCAGGAAGGCGCCGTTCTGCGAATGCTTCCCTTCGGCAGCTACCCCGAACCCTCGGACGGTGAGTACCGCCCTCTCATGCACGGACGCGGACTTCATGACGTCGCCATTACCGGCCCCGGCACCGTGGAGGGTCAGGGGCAGCCCTGGTGGGACGCATTCGGCGAGGGCAGTCTGAAAGACAAGCGGCCGGAAATGATCTCGCTTTTCCGCGCCACGCGCCTGGCCATCCAGGGGGTGCGGCTGGGGAACGCTCCGATGGCCCATATCGACATCGGCAAGAGCGCCGACGTCACGATCGACGGGGTGACCATCGACGCGCCCGACGAGTCGCCGAACACCGACGGCATCGACGTCTGGGGCACCAATATTGTCATCAAGAACTGCTCGATTGCCTCCGGGGATGACCATATTGCGATCAGCGGGAATACCTCCAATGTCTCTATCACCCACTGCAAATTCGGGGTCGGGCACGGGGTGTCCATTGGCAGTTCCACCAAAGGCGGGGTGAACAATGTGGTCGTGGACAACTGCCAGTTCGACGGCAGCACGAACGGCTTCCGGGGCAAGAGCAACCGCCAGAAAGGGGGCGTCGTCCAGAACCTCTCCTACTCCAACATCACGATGACCAACGTCAAGTACCCGATCCGCTTCGAGAGCGTCTACAATGAGAAGCTCAGGCAAGCTGAGCAGACCCAGACTCAGCCTGCCACGGACTTAACTCCCCTCTGGAAGAACGTCACCTTCACGAACATCACCGCGCAGGTCAGGGACAAATACGGCGCCGGCATCCTGTGGGGGCTCCCTGAGGCGCCCATCGAAAACGTCACCTTCAAGAACGTGAAAATCACCGCCTACAAAGGCTTCAAGATCTACTTCTCCAAGGGGATCGTCTTCTCGAGCGACTCGCAGATCCACATCAGCGGCAGCAGCAAGCCGCTTCTGCTCTATGAGGCCGCGGTCGAGGCACCCGAGAGCATGACACAAGGAGGGCCAAGACCCGAATAGGCAAGAGCCCCTGGCGAGATGATTACGTGCCTTGCCTCCTTGGCAGAGCGTCGATCTGCTGCTGGATGTAGTCCCGCGTGTGGGTCTCGCCCTTGGCCTCGGCGAGCTTCAGCGCGGCGGTGAAGGTCTCTCGCGCCGCGCTTAAGTCCCCGGCCGATCGCAGGCACTTGCCGGCCTCGACGTAGGCGGGCAGGTACCGGCTGTCCAGCGCGATGCACCGTCGCAGGGCCTCGACGGCCGCAGCAAACTCCTTGCGCGAGGCCAGCTCCATCCCCAGACTGTAGTGCAGAAACACGTCCTCGGGGGTCTTGGCCAGCAGCTTGCGAATGGTCTCGATGCGATCCGCCATCGAATCTCCCTATTGCAGCGCCCGCCGGGCCATCTATTCTATACCGTGACCTTCGACAGGCAAGTGGGCCCGGGGCAATGCCGGTATGACGCTCCGGTAGCGGTGGGGATGCAAGAGGTATCCCCGTGCCTGCCTACCGGTAGGCAAGGCTGACGCACGGGGCTTCCTGGTCTGTCATCGGGCGCGAAGGAAGCCCCCGCCGTCAGGCGGGGGATGTCATCAAGAAGCAGGTGCAGTGCAGAGTGCAACGATGACCCTGTACACCAAATCGGGTGACGGCGGCGACACCGACCGCGGCGACGGGCAGCGCGTGCGCAAGAGCGACCGGCGCATCGTCGCCCTGGGTGAGCTGGACGAGCTGAACGCCCACATCGGCCTGTGCCTGGCGGCCTGTTCCGCCGCCGGCCACGGCCAGGCAGGGGAGATGCTGCACCCCGTGCAAGGAGACCTGTGCGAGATCGCCGCCATCCTGGGCCCCGGCCCGGCCGGTGGGGCGGCCCTGGACTCACCGGTCGCACGGATGGAACGTCAGATCGACGCCGCCTGCAAGGAGCTGCCGCCGCTGGAGCACCTCATCCTGCCGGAAGGCTGCGAGCTGGCCTGTTGCCTGCACGTCGCGCGGACCGTCTGCCGCCGGGCCGAGCGGGCCGTTGTGGCCTTGGCCGACGCAGCCGGCCCGGTGCCCCCGGCCGTCCTGCGCTACCTCAACCGGCTCGGTGACCTGCTGTTCGTCCTGGCCCGGCTGGCCAATCGCCACACCGGCGTGGACGAGCAGACCTGGGTCCGGCCTAAGTGAGTCGCCGCGATGCCCACCTCATTCTTGCCCTATCTCACCGCCCATGTGCCGGGCATCGGGGGCAGGATCAAGGAACGTCTGGAGGACTTCCGCGTCGAGGAACTGCCGCTGTACGAACCCTGCGGGGAAGGCAGCCACATCTACTTCCGCATCGTCAAGGCCGGCGTCCCCACACCGGTGGCCCTGGAGCGGATCGCCCGCTACATGGGCGTCCGCCCGGGGGATATCGGCCTGGCCGGCCTGAAGGACGCCCAGGCGATCGCCACGCAGATGCTCAGCCTGGAGCACGCCGACCCCGCGCGCCTGGCGGCCTATCGCGATGCGCAGGTGCAGGTGGTCTGGACCGGTCGGCACGGCAACAAGCTTCGGCCGGGGCACCTGGCAGGCAACCGCTTCGTGGTGCGGATTCGCGGCGCGGGCGCGGGCCAGGTCGCCGCGGCGGAGTCGGTGCTGGAGGTGCTGAAGCGGCGGGGGGTGCCCAACTATTTCGGCCCGCAGCGATTCGGCGCCCGCGGGGACACGGCCGATCTGGGCAGGGCACTGGTTCGCGGTGAGCTGACCGAGTTCCTGGCCCTCTACCTGGGCCGGTCCAATCCGGCCGACCCGCCCGACTGCCGCGCCGCCCGCGACGCCTTCGACGCAGGGTTCCTCCCGCGGGCGATGCAGCTCTGGCCGCGACATTACGCCAATGAGCGACGGGCCCTAGCAGCCTGGAAGCGGACCGGCAAGGCGGGCCCAGCCGTCGCAGCCATCGACAAGCGGATGCGGCGCCTGTACGTCTCGGCCTCCCAGAGCCGGATCTTCAACGAGGTGCTCATCCGCCGCCTGGACAGCCTGGATGAGGTCTGGGAGGGGGACCTGGCGGAAAAGGCCGACAACGGGGCCGGCTTCACCGTGACCGATCCCGCCGCCGAGCAGCCGCGCTGCCAGCGATTCGAGATCAGCCCCACCGGCCCGATCGTCGGCTACCGCGGCAACCTGGCCGAGGGTCAGATGGGAGAGATCGAACATCAGGTGCTCGCCGCGGGTGCGGTGAGCCCGGAGGACTTTCGGCGCGTGGGCGCGCTCAAGGTTAAAGGCGGGCGGCGGGCGTTGCGCTTCGCGCTGGGTGCGCCCGCATTGACGGCCGGGCGCGACGAGGCGAGGGAGT
>JALHTV010000143.1 GCA_022866005.1 Phycisphaerae bacterium | reverse complement strand
TCCTCGGTTTGGACGCCCGCTGGACCATGGCGGGCCTGGCGCTGCTGGTGGGGGTGGGCATCGTGGCGGTCGGACGGCGCAGCAGCCTGTCGATCGATGCGATCATCGGCGTGTTCTTCTCAGCCACCATCGCCTTCGGGTTGGCGGTAGTCAGCCGCGAGCGCGGCGTGGCCCGTGACGTGCAGCGGTTCCTGTACGGTGACATCCTCACCCTCGGTGAGACGGACATCGCGCTGCTGGCGGTGCTGGGGGTGGCGTTGGCCGTGTTCCAGGCCACCGGCTACAACCGCCTGATGTACGTCGGTCTGAGCACCGCGCTCGCCTCGGCGCACCGGGTGCGCGTGCGGGCGTACCAGTATGCGTTTGCGGCGCTGCTGGCGCTGGTGGTGATTTTCGCGGTCTGGGCGGTGGGGGTGCTGCTGGTGACGGCCATGCTGATCGTGCCTGCCGCGGCGGCGCGGAACCTGGCCCGCTCGGCGGGGGGGATGTTCTGGTGGGCGCTGCTGGTCGCGCTGACCAGCGCGATCGTGGGGTTGCTCGTCTCCGCCCAGAGCTGGGCCCGCACGGCCACCGGGGCCACGATCGTCCTGTGCGCGTCGCTGTGGTTCGCCGCGAGCACCATTCCCGCGGCCGTGCGGCGGAGGCGAGGCCGATAGCCTGCCTTGTCGGCCGCTCCAGAGCGTCCAAGCTTGTCGGCCGGGCGTCCGCCTGATACCCTTGTGTGGCTTGACTTACAGCGCGGGCGCCGCGGGTCTTGCCGGCGTCCCAAGGTCCCAGAGGTGCGCCAAGAATGACCGCGGTCGTGCTCGTCTCCGCTATGTTCCTGATCGCCCTGGCGGCGTGTTGGGCCGCCGGCCGGGGCGCCGGAGACTCTTACGCCAACTCCCTCGGCATGGAGATGCTGCCCATCCCCGCCGGCCGCTTCGTCATGGGCGAGACCCGCCGCACCCCGCTGCGCCTGGGCGGCAGCGCGTACTTCCCCCGGGGAGACTACGACGAGCAGCCCGCCCACAAGGTGAAGATCAGCCGGGCGTTCCACATGTCGCGGACGCCGGTCACCGTCGAGCAGTTCCGCCGGTGTCGACCGGACTGGTCCCCCGAGGGGCGCTACGTCATCAACATCAGTTGGCACGAGGCCGCGGCCTTCTGCGATTGGCTGGGCCGCAAAGAAGGTAAGCCCTATCGCCTGCCCACCGAGGCCGAGTGGGAGTACGCCTGCCGCGCCGGCACGAGAGGGCTGTTCCACAGCGGCCCCCGGCCGCCGGAGGCCGACGAGCCCAACGCCTGGGGCCTGGTGGGCATGCACCACCCGCCACCGGAGTGGTGTCTGAACTGGCACGACCTGTACCGCCCCCAGGACCAGACCGACCCCGTCGGCCCGGACGGCGGCTTCTGCAAGGTCGTCCGCGGCGGCGGCATCCAGGAGGCGACGCCCTACTACGCCCGCTCGGCCAATCGCGGCGGGCTGGCGCCGGACTTCCCCCCGCCGCTGCCGCCCGGAAGCGAGTTCGACCTGCGCCGCCAGGCCCGGCGGCGCCAGCCGCGGTGGAACCTGCTCGACCCACCCAAGGTCGGTGAGGGGTTGATCGGCCTATGGTACGACGCGGTGCAACTGGGCGTGAACAAGCGCGGCGAGACGGTCACCAAGGTCGTCAAGGCCGCCATGCACCGCGACCGCCTGCCGGCGCTTCAAGGCGACTGGACCGGCAGCCGAAAGCCGCAGTGGTCCGGGCGATGGACCGGCTACCTGCGCGGCCCCAGTGGGACGGGCGCAGTGACCTTCACCGCCCGCACCGAGGGCCTGGCGGTGCTGAAGATCGACGGGCGCGACGTCCTCCGCACCGGCCGGGGCGGCGGCGGCGCCAGCGGCACGGCGGAGCTAAAGGCCGGCGCGGCGCACTGGATTGCGCTGGAGTTCACCGTCCCGGCGGGCAAGGGAGGCGCGTTGGAGTTGGTGTGGAATCGGCCCGGCCAGGCACCCGCCCCCGTGCCGGCGGAGGCGCTCTTTCATACCAGGTATGACCTGGACGAGATCGCCGAGGCCGAGGGGACCGGTGAGGCCGAGGGGCACTTCGTCGGCTTCCGCGTGGTCCAGGCCGAGATGCCGCAGACTAGAACCTATCCCCGCAACACGCCGTTGGTCCAGCAGTGCGTCCGTGGCGGCACCGAGGCCGTCTCGGTCGCACCGCCAGCCTCGCGGCCTCACTTCCGCGTCCGGTGCATGCTGCCCGTGCCGCCGGAGAATCAGCCGGTCGGCGCCGCGGCGATGGTCGGCATGCACCCGGGCATCCTGGGGCACAACCACAGTCCCGGCCTGGCCGTCTGCCCCAACGGCGACGTGCTGGCGGTGCACTTCACGGCCTGCTCCACGAGCAGCGAATACCTGCCCAACGTGGCCTTCATCGCGACGCGCCTGCGCTACGGGGCGGACCGCTGGGAATTCCCCGACTTCTTCCTGGACTTCCCGGATGTGACCGAGGAGAGCGCCCTGCTGTGGAACGACGGCGCTACGCTGCACCTGTTCACCGGTGGCGTGGGGCTGAACGGCACGCCGTTCAAGTGGTGCTCCTCGCGCGATAGCGGCTCGACGTGGGACCCGGTGAAGTTCCCTGTGTTCGCGGGCGTCGTCGGTCCGTACTCCCCCCAGCCCATCAGCAGCGCCTTCCGCGATCCCGGCGGCACGATCTACGTTGCCAGCGACGGGGAGGGCGCCAACTCGGTCCTCTGGGCCAGCCGCGACGACGGCCGGACGTGGTTCGACACCGGCGGCCGCTCGGCCGGGCGACACACGGTCTACGCGCCCCTGGCCGACGGGAGCATCCTGGGGATCGGCGGCAAGAAGACGCACCTGGAGGGCTGGATGCCCCAGGCGATCAGCCACGACGGTGGCAAGACCTGGCAGACCGGCAGGACGCCCTTTCCCGCCCTGGCTGGGAATCAAAGGCCCTCGCTGGTGCGCCTGGCGAGCGGGCGGCTGTTCTTCGCCGGGGACTTCCAGAGCAAGGCCAACACCCAGCCGGCCGGCGTCACGCAGCGCGGGGCGTTCGTAGCCCTCAGCGAGGACGAGGGCAAGACCTGGCACATCAAACCCCTACCCGGGGCCCGGCCGCACGAGGGCAACGTGCTGCCCGCTCGCCGCGGCTGGGGCAGGGCCGCCCACAGTGACCCCACGCTGGGGTATTCGGTCGCCACGCAAGGCCCCAACGGCCTGGTCCACCTGATCAGCACGATGAACCATCCGTGCCTGCACTTTGAGCTCAACGAGGCCTGGATCCTCGATGAGGCCGCGGGTATGGACCAGGACCAACCGGTCTCCGTGCCCCAGGTGCAGCACTTTGAGGAGACCCACCCCAATGGCCGGACGCGCTGCACCTATGGCGGCGGCGTCGCGACCGATGGCCGGTGGCTGCTGGAGGGGATCGAGACGTGGTTCTACCAAGACGGGCGCGAGCAGTACGAGGTCACCTGGCGCGCGGGCCGGAAGGTCGGCCAGGAAACCTACTGGGACACCGATGGGCAAGTCCGCTGGCAGTGGGAACACCACGGTGACGGCAGCGGCGTCTGGACGCAATACTGGCCCACCGGGCAGATGAGGTCGCAGTCCACCTGGCGCGACGGGATGTGTCAGGGCACGGCCACGCTGTGGGACCCCACGGGAGGGGTCGTCAGCAAGCGCCAGTTCCGGGACGGCATGCTGGTCGACTGAGCGGGGACCAGTTAACTGGTGGAGGGGTTGGCTGAGGGAGGGCGCTCTAGAACTGGTGGAGGAAGCGCACGTCGTTCTCGAAGAGCAGGCGGATGTCGGGGATGCCGTGTCGTCGCATGGCCATCCGCTCGATGCCGAAGCCAAAGGCGTAGCCGGTATACTTCTCGGTGTCGTAGCCCACGGCCTCCAGCACGTTGGGGTCCACCATGCCGCAGCCGCCCAGCTCCATCCAGCCGGACTGTTTGCAGATCGCGCAGCCGCCGCCGTGGCAGAAGGGACAGGAGACCGCGATCTCGCCCGACGGCTCGGTGAATGGGAAGAAGCTGGGCAGGAAGCGCGTCTTGACCTCCGGGCCGAAGTAGGCCTTGCAGAACTGGTCGATGCACGTCCGCATATCCACCATGGTCACGCCCTCATCCACGCAGAGGCACTCGAGCTGGTGGAAGATGAACATGTGCGTGGCATCGACGGTGTCGGGGCGGTAGCAGCGACCGGCGGTGATGATGCGGACGGGCGGCTGGCGGAGCTCCATCGCGCGGATCTGCACGGTGGAGGTCTGCGAGCGGAGCATGGTCGCCTCGTCGATGTAGAAGTTGTCCAGCGGGTCGCGCGCCACATGCTCGGGGGGGATGTTGAGGGCGACGAAGTTGTGCCGGTCGTCCTCGACTTCCGGCCCGTAGACCATCGTGAAGCCCATGCGGGCGAAGATGTCCACCAGCTCATCGACGGTCTGGGTGATCACGTGGGCGTGGCCGATCCGCGGGCGCCGGCCGGGCAGCGTCACGTCGCAGGCCTCTGGCCGGCGGTTTGGCGCGCGGGGGGCCAGCTCCGTGGCACGGGCGTCGTAGGCGGCCTGGAGGGCGTCCTTCAGCTTGTTGGCGGCCTGGCCGGCGGCGGGCTTGTCGGCCTTGGGCACGGCCTTGAGGCGCTGCATCGCGGCCTTGAGGGCGCCCTTGGTGCCCAGGTACTTGACCCGCCAACGCTCCAGGTGCTCGGCGCTGCGGGCCCCGCCCAATTCGGTCTGGGCTTGGGTCTGGAGTTCCCGAAGGCCGTTTTCGAATTCCGCGAGGTTCATGGCGCCCCTCGGCGTTCCGTGCCCGGCGCGCGGGAGTTTTTTGGGCCTCTAGGCGCTGGCCACAGCCGCCAGGCCCGCGCGGGCGACGACCGCGTCGAACGCGGCCGGGTCGACGATGGCCAGATCGCTGAGTATCTTGCGGTTGAGCGCGATTCCCGCGTCGTCCAAGGCGCGGATGAACTGGCTGTAGCGGAAGCCCCTCTGGCGGCACGCCGCCGACAGGCGGGTAATCCACAGGCTGCGGAAGTCCCTCTTGCGCTGCCGGCGGTCGCGGGCGGCGTAGACTCCCGCGCGGATGATCGCGGTGATGGCCAGCTTCTTCCGGCGGGAGGTGGCGCCGTAGTAGCCGCGAACGGCCTTCATGATCTTCTTGCGCTTCGCGTGGCGAGCGGCACCTTTGCGGGCTCGGGGCATGGCGGCGTCTCCTGGTCCTCCGCTTACATCCCCAGCAGCCGCTTCGCCTGCTTGGCAAAGGCCGGGGGCAACGGGCGCTCCTTGCGGAAGTGGCGGATCCGGCTGGGCGGCTTGCGCGACTTCAGGTGGCCCGAGCCGGGCACGCGGTGCAGGACCTTACCCCGCGCGGTGACCTTCACGCGCTTCGCGACGGACTTCCTGGTCTTGACCTTGGGCATCTCGTGACCTCACGGCGCCCCCACCAGGGGGCCTAAGGGACGGCTTATTCTAACGTTGGCGGGGGGGCTGTAAAGGGCATTTGGGCCCAAATGCCCCGCAAGATGCCGTTGCCCCCGCGGCGGCTGGCCGATATGCTAGAGAGTCCCCCGATGATTGCGTCCATCCAAGGCCGGGGGAGAGGTAGACGCGAATGAGGTTCGCTCGCACGATCCTGCCGCTGTGGTGGGTCTCAGTGGTGCTGGCCGGCTGCGCGGTCACGCAGCCGCAGGACACGCCCGTGCAGCAGTTCCTGGAGGTCGATCCGACCACCGGGAAGAGCTACTACATCTACGTCCCCAGCACCTACCGCCATGATCGGCCTTGCCCGCTCATCATCTCGTGCCACGGCACGCCGCCCTACGACGTGGCGTCGCACCACATCCGCGAATGGAAGATGCTGGCCGAGATGAACGGGTGCATCGCGGTCGCCCCCACGCTGATCGGCACCGACGGGCTGCTGGGCGACGGCCCACTGGTGGGCATGCTGGCCAACGAGCGCTACATCCTGAGCCTGATCAGCCGGCTGAGCTACCGCTACAACGTCGACCGGGCCAACATCATGATCACGGGCTTCTCGGGCGGGGGGTTTCCGGTCTACTGGGTGGGGCTGAGGCACCCGGACGTGTTCAGCACCATCGCCCTCCGCAGCTGCAACTTTAACCAGCCGAATCTGGAGGGCTGGTTCAGCCGCGACGCCAAGAGCACGTCCATCATGATCTACTTCGGTGAGAACGACCCGGCGGCCATCCGCTTGCAGTCCGAGGACGCCATCCAGTACCTCCGCTCGCAAGGACTCACCGTCACCACCCGCGTCATCCCCAGCCTGGGACACGAGCGCCGCCCTGAGGTGGCCATGGACTTCTTCCGCAAGCACTGGCGCCCCCCCCAGCCCACGGCGACGCCCTGACTAGTCGCTGTCGCCCCACCGCCAGCGCGGCTTCTCCCCTCGCCAGGCGCACAGCCCCATGAGCACCGCGGCCATCAGCAGCAGGAACAGGCAACACAGGGGAATCGCCCAGCCCTCAGGCGCCCGCACGAGGATGCCCAAGATGCCCCCCGCCAGCACGGCGAGCCACAGGCCCAGCACCACCCATCCCTGCCAGGCGCAGGGCAGGCCCCAACCCCATCCGTAGCGCTTGGCGGGAAACCAGATCCCCTTCGGCAGCGTCCGGGCGGCCTGCCGCGAGGCGGCCCACTCCAGCTTCAGGAGGGGCGCCTGGCTCAGCACCAGCACCCCCAGGACCACCACCACCGCCGGCAGGATATACCACCCCAGGGGAAACTCATGGCCCAGGTTCCAGGCCAGCGTGACGGCCATGAGATAGACCGTCACAAACGCGAGGGATATCGCGACGCCCCCGCCGGCCCGGTGCAGCGCCCGCTTGGCGGCCGGGTCGCCCACCGACCGGCTGGCAGCCCAGAACACCGCCAGTGCCGGCAAGGACAGCAGCGACGTCAGCGACAGGACGACGACGGCCAGGCCCTTGGGGAAGAAGGTGTCAGGCTGGTCATGCCAGCCCCAGTGGACGGCCATCTGGTCGGGAAGGGAGAGAACACAAGCCAATCCGGCAATCAGGGACACCACGGTGCCGGCGACGGCTACGAGCACCCATTTCAGCACGGGCAACCCTCACACGCGGATATCCCCGACAGGACTCGAACCCTCCTTCGCCAAGGCTACGGAGGGTTTGCCCCGGGGTCTCGTCCGGTTAAGTCGATCCGCCGTAGCTTCAGCGAAGGCGGATATCCCCGACAGGACTCGAACCTGTAACCTCTTGCTCCGGAGGCAAGCGCTCTATCCATTGAGCTACGGGGACGGCTGGCCAAAAGGCCATTGTCGTTCAGTCCGCCGGGCAAGTCAACGCCGTCGGCCCTGCACCCCCGCGGCCAGGGCGCATCACGCGGCCGGCGGGGGGAGCGGGAGAGGGCTACCGAGCAGACCCCACCGAGGCCGAGGACGCAAGGCAAACCAGCGGCGTCTGTTACGCCCTCCGGCCGGGGCGTCTGTCCCCCGGGGTGCGGCCGCCGTGCCCCGCGCGCTGCGATGCGACTTGCCAGGGCCGCCGCACCCGTGACGGCCCTTGACGCGGTATGGTGCGGCGGACTAGACTCTAGCGGCACTTGTCGGGCCATCCCCCGGATTCTGCCCGGCATGGAGACTGCCAGTGGCAAAGCGGTTTCTGACCGATTTTCAGTGGGTCTTCTTTTCCGGCTTAGCGGGCTGTGCTGCCCCCGCCGTGGCTGTTGGCCATCCTCGTTACCGTCTTGGCCTTCCCGGATGGAACCTGTTGCCGACGCCCAGGTAAGGAGATCGTGGCGTGAACGTCTTGGTCAAGGCGCCGCACATGCCGGTCACCGAGGCCATCCGCCAGCACGTGGAAGCCAAGGTGAGCAAGCTGCCGCGGTTCTACGACAGCGTGCGGACGATCGAGGTCACGCTGAACAAGGAGGGCACCCAGTCGGTCGTGGAGATCGTGGTCACGGCCAGCCGGAAGAACACGTTCGTGGCCACGCATCACGATAATGACATGTACGCGGCCCTGGATCAGTGTCTGCACAAGATCACCGAGCAGTTGAGGCGGCACAAGGACCGGGTGCGCGATCTCGCCAAGGCCCGCCGCACAAGGAAACCATGACCCAGGGCGGATGACGGGGTCGGGCGGCCGCTGCCTCGACCGGGCACAGCCCCCGCCCGCCGCGGGCGCCGGACGCCCGGCGACGGGCAGGCCCGCTGGCCACCGCTGGACTCTAGCAGGAGCGACGCATGAAGCTATCGGACATCATGGTCAAGGACGCAATCATCCCGGAACTCAAAGCCCGCACGCGCGATGAGGCCATCGCGGAACTCATCGAGGCCCTGGCCGCGGCTGAGGCGATTCCGCGCAAGAGCATCCCCGAGGTCAGCAAGGCTGTCCTGGCGCGAGAGGCCCAGGCGACCACGGGCATCGGCAAGGGGGTGGCCCTGCCCCATGCCAAGCTCAAGGGCATCAAGAGCCCGGTGGGAACCATCGGGCGGTCCAGCGAGGGCATCGAGTTTTCGGCCCTGGACGCCAAACCCGTCTACTCCGTCATCCTCCTGCTGAGCAGCCCCGACAACCCCGACGAGCACCTCCAGGCCATGGAGGCCATCTTCAAGCATGTGCAGCGCGACACCTTCCGCAAGTTCCTCCGCCAGAGTGAGACCCGGGAAGCCATCGTCGAGCTGATCGAGGAAGCGGACGAACTGGGCTAGCCGTGAGATACGTCCTTCCCCGCGACGGGCCGCCAGGCGAACAGGCCCGCGGGACACCGAGAGCGTAACGTGGCTACCGTGGAACAGGAAGTGGGCGTCGTGAACAAGTACGGGCTGCATGCGCGTCCGGCCATGCAGCTCGTCGAGCTGGCCAACCGCTTCGGGAGCAAGATCGAACTGTCCAACGGCGTGCTGACGGTGGACGCCAAGAGCATCATGTCCGTGATGCGCCTGGCAGCCACGCAGGGCACGGTGCTCAAGATCGTCGCCGCCGGGCACGACGCCGACCAGGCCGTCGGGGCGCTGCGGAAGTTGGTCGAGGACGGATTCGGTGAGATGGAAGACCCGATATCCTGAGGCCGGTCCCCCGGCCGTCAGGCAGCGAAAGATTATTCGGCCATGAAGATGAAAAAGGGCATCGGCGTCTCCCCCGGGGTGGCCATCGCCCCGGCGGTGATCCTCGACACCGAGGAGTTCGACATCCCCGAACGCCACGTGCCCGTGGACCACGCCCAGGCGGAACTCTCGCGCCTCCGCAAGGCCACCGGACTGAGCCGCAAGGAGATCCAGGACCTCCGCAAGCGCACCGCGGAGAAACTGGGCAAGGAGACGGCCAGCATCTTCGACTTCCACCTGGGGATGCTGGACGACAAGCTCCTCCAGAAGAAGTTTTCCGACACCATCCTCGGCGGCCACGTCACCGCCGAATACGCCGTCAACACGGTGCTGCGGGCCTACGCCAGGGAATTCCTGGCCATGCCCAAGTACCTGGCTGACCGGGTGAAGGACATCTACGACATCGAGCGGCGGCTGCTGCGGAACCTCATCGGCCAGCGGCACCAGTCGCTGGCACACCTGCGGCGCAAGGTGATCGTCCTGGCCCACGACGTGACGCCCAGTCAGACGGCCGGGATGGACCGCGATCACGTCCTGGGCCTGGCCATCGACGCCGGCGGACAGACCAGCCACACGGCCATCGTCGCCCGCGCGCTGGGCATTCCGGCGGTGGTGGGCCTCAACGACATCACCGCGGAGGCCGCCGGGGGAGAGATGGTCATCATCGACGGTCACCGCGGCGTGGTCATCGTCGATCCCGACCCGCGGACCATCGAGGAATACGAGCAGTACTCCCGCCAGCAGGTGGAGTTCATCCACAGCCTGGACGCCCTGCGCGACCTGCCCGCTATCACCAAGGACGGACACGAGATCACGCTCCTGGGCAACATCGAGTTTCCCTCCGAGGCCGCCACCGTGCTCGAGAAGGGCGGCCAGGGCGTCGGCCTGTACCGCACCGAGTTCCTCTACCTCGGCGCCGAGACGGAACCCACCGAGGAGGACCACTACCGCGCCTACCGGCAAGTCGCGGACATCTGCCACGATCGGCCCATCGTCATCCGCACCCTGGACCTCGGGGCCGACAAGTACACCCAGAGCCGCGCCCGCGTGCCCGAACGCAACCCGTTCCTGGGCTGCCGCAGCATCCGCTTCTGCCTCCAGAACCTGGGCATGTTCAAGACGCAGCTCCGCGCGATCCTGCGGGCGAGCATCGGGGCGCACGTGTCGATCCTCTTCCCGCTGATCACCAACATCCACGAGCTCCGCCAGGCCAAGACCGTCGTCCGCGACGTCATGGAGGACCTGGAGGAAGAGGGCATCGAGCATCGCAACGACCTGCCCACCGGCATGATGGTCGAGACCCCTTCGGCGGCGCTCCAGTGCGAGACGTTCGCGCAGGAGGTGGACTTCTTCTCGGTGGGCACCAACGATCTGATCCAATACACGCTGGCGGTGGACCGCGCCAACGAGAGGGTCGCCTCGCTGTTCACGGCCGCGCACCCCTCGGTGCTGCGCCTGCTGAAGGAGATCCTCCGCGCCGGGCAGCGCTACGACGTGCCGGTGAGCTGCTGCGGCGAGATGGCCGCCGACCCGCACTTCACGCTCCTGCTGCTGGGGCTGGGATTGCGCATCTTCTCCTGCGCGCCGCCCGCGATCCCCAACGTCAAAAAGATCATCCGCTCGGTCACGCTGGAGCAGGCCCTCCAGGTGGCGCGGCGGGTGATGACCTTCACCTCCGACAAGGAAGTGACCAACTATCTCCGTGTGGAGACGCGGCGGGTCCTGCCCGAGGCCTACGGCAGTTGAGACCCGCGCACCGGACGGCGCCAGAGCCGATCGCCGCGGCGACGACCTGATCGCGACCGCAGGCGGGGCCCAGCCCTCGGCAGGGGAAGGCCGCACGGACACAGGACGGAACAGACATCACGCAGCAGTCAGGACAACGGTGGGCGGTGCGATTCTCCGTGGAAGGGGACGCGCGGTTCCTCTCGCATCACGAGACCCTGCGCGCTCTAGAGCTGGCCGCCGTGCGCGCCGAGCTGCCGCTGAAGTACTCCCAGGGCTTCAACCCCCACCCCATCCTGTCCCTGCCGGCCCCGCGCCCGGTGGGCGTGAGCAGCGGGCAGGAGCTGCTGGTGCTGGCACTGGAGGCCCCGCGCCGCGCGGAGGAGGTGCTGGTCAGCCTGGTCGCCCAAGCCCCGCGCGGGGTCCGATTCCTCCAGGCCGAAGCGCTACCCTCCAAGGGCACCCCCCTTCCGAGTCGGGCGGACTACGCGCTGCCGCTGGGCCCCGCCGACGCCGAGTGCGTCCAGAGGCGTCTGGCGGAGCTGCGGCAAGTGCCCACCTGGCCGGTCGAGCGGTGGACCAGCCCCAAAGGCCGACGGCGCGGGGCGCGGGAGGTTCGCGTGATCGACATCAAGCCCATGATTGCCGACGTGGCCGTGGAAGGCGGTCACCTGCGATGGTCGGCCGTGCCTCGCGGCGACACCTGGGCGCGGCCTGGGGACGTGTTGAAGCTGCTGGGCTTGGACGAGCGGGTGGCCCTGGCTGAGGTGGTGCGCACGGCGGTGGAGTATGCCGACCGCGCCCCCGGCGGCCACGGCCAATACGATGACGCATCGGCCGGTGCCTCAGAGGCGCGGCCAGACGATAACAATCCAACGACAGGACACACGCATGCAAAAGAGAATGCTGATTAACACAGTTGAGGGGGTGGAGTGCCGCATCGCGATCATCAGCGACGGCCGGTTGGAGGAGCTCTACATCGAGCGGGCTAGCAGCGCCAGCCGCGTGGGCAACATCTACAAAGGCCGCGTGACCAACGTCGAACCGGCGATCCAGGCCGCCTTCGTCGACTTCGGCATGACCAAGAACGGCTTCCTCCACGTCTCCGACCTGCACCCGCAGTACTTCCCGCGCGGCAAGGCCGGCACCGAGCCGGTCGGGCGCAAGTATCGCCACCGGGATCGCCCGCCCATCCAGGAATGCCTCCACCGCGGGCAGGAGGTCCTGGTGCAGATGACCAAGGAGGGCATCGGGACCAAGGGGCCGACGCTGACGACCTACCTGTCCATCCCCGGCCGGTACCTGGTGATGATGCCGGGCATGAGCCGGCTGGGCGTGTCGCGCAAGATCGAAGACGAGCAGGCCCGCGACAAGGCGCGCGAGCTGCTGGTCGGGCTGAGCCTGCCACCGGAGATGGGCTTCATCGTCCGCACCGCCGGGCTGAACCGCTCCAAGCGCGACCTCAGCAGGGACCTCAACTACCTGCTGCGCCTGTGGAAGTCGGTCAAGGATCGCATCAAGACCGCCAAGCCCCCGGCGGAGATCTACCAGGAGTCCGACCTGGTCATCCGCACCGTCCGCGACGTGTACAACACCGACATCGACCGGATCATCTGCGACAAGCGCTCCGACGCGCTGAAGGTCAAGGAGTTCCTCGACGTGGCCATGCCCCGCGGCAAGCACCTCATCGAGCTGTACGTCGGCAAGGAGGGGCTGTTCCACGACTACGGCCTGGAGGAGGAGATCGAGAAGATCTACTCCCGCCGCGTGGAGCTGCCCTGCGGCGGGTCGCTGGTGATCGACCAGACCGAGGCGCTGGTGGCCGTCGACGTCAACTCCGGGCGCTTCCGCGATCACAGCAACGCCGAGACCACGGCGCTACGGATCAACACCGAGGCTGCCGCTGAAGTCGCCCGCCAGCTCCGCCTGCGCGACCTGGGCGGGGTGATCATCATCGACTTCATCGACATGCGCGACGACAGCCACTGCCGCGCGGTCGACCGGGCCATGCGCGAGGCCATGAAGTACGACCGGGCCAAGACCAAGATTCAGCGGATCAGCCCCTTCGGCATCGTCGAGATGACCCGCCAGCGCATGCGCCCCAGCCTCAAGGACAGCATCTACGCCCTCTGCCCCTCCTGCAACGGCACCGGGCATCTCAAGAGCGAAGAGTCGCTATCCCTGGAGATCATGCGCCTGTTGCAGCGCATCTGCCACGTCGAGGCCGTCGCCCACGTCCGGCTGGCGGTGTCCCGGACCGTGGCCCATCATCTGTCCAACTACCGCCGGCAGCAGCTCGGCCAGATGGAGGCCGACAGCGGAAAGACCGTCGTCGTCGAGGCCAACGCCGACCTCCGCGGGGACGAGATCCACGTCACCTGCACCAACAATCGCGGCAGCGAGGTGGCGTGGCAGCAACCTCCCCCCGCCAAGACCGGGCCGCGCCAGATCGCCACGGTGGGCGTGAGCACCCCTGCTCCGCCCGCGCCTCCGCAGGCGCCGGCGGCGGGCCCACAACCGCCCCGCAAGCCCGCAGCACCTCCGGCGGCACCGGAGCAGGCCCCAGCGGCCCCGCAGCAGGCGGCCCAGGCCCCCGCCGGAGGCCAGCAGCCGGGCAAGGGCCGACGCCGTCGCGGCCGAAGAGGCCGACGCAAGTCCAAGGGCGCCCAGCAGCCCCAAGCCGGCCCCAGCCCCCAAGGCGGTCAGGGACAGCCCCTCCAGGCGGCCCAGGCCCCCGCGCCTCAGGGGCCCTCCGCGCCCCCCCTCCAGCCGGGCTCGCCGCAGGCTGGGCAGACCCCCGCCGCCCAGCCAGGCGAGAATCGCAAGAGACGCCGCTCCCGCAGGAGACGCAGGTCCAAGGGCGCGCCCGCCGGACAGCCCCAAGCACCTGCCCAGACGTCCCCGCAGCCCCCGACCCCGTGATGCTGCCGGTGCGGAAGAGAATCGTGTCTTCGACCTTCGTGGCCGCGATCGAGGGGTTCCACGCGAAGGCCGGGGCGTTCTAGGGAGCGCAGTAGTCGATCAGGCGCGCCAGCTCGCTGCGGAGGTCCTTGCGGGGCACGATCAGGTCGATGAAACCGTGCTCCAGGAGGAACTCCGCCCGCTGGAAGCCGGGGGGCAGCTCGGCCTTAATCGTGTTGGCGATAACTCGCTCCCCGGCGAAGCCGATCAGCGCACCCGGTTCGGCCACGGTGACGTCAGCCAGCATCGCAAAGCTGGCCGTGGTGCCGCCGGTGGTGGGGTCGGCTAGGACCGCGATGTACACCCCGCCCGCCTGGTCAAGCCGCGCCAGCGCCGCGGAGGTCTTGGCCATCTGCATCAGGCTCAAGGCGCCCTCGTGCATCCTCGCACCGCCGGACATGCAGACCACGATCAGCGGCAGCGAGGAGGCCGTCGCGTGCTCGGTGAGCAGCGTAACCTTCTCGCCCACCACCGAGCCCAGCGACCCCATCAGCCATTCCCCGTCCATCACCGCCAGGGCCACGCGCCGGCCTTTGACGTAGGCGATGCCCGTCAGGACCGCCTCGGTGTTGCCGGTCTTTGCCTGCTCGGCGCGGATGCGGTCGGCCAGGGTCTTGCCGGCCCATTTGAACTCCAAGGGGTCGGCGGGGGCGATCTCGGCGAAGAGCTCCTCGAAGCTGTCGGGGTCGGCCAGTTGGCGGATGCGATCGCGGGCCCCCACGCGGAAGTGGTACTCGCACTTGGGACAGACGTGGAGATTCTCAGCCACCGTCTTGCGGTACAGCGTGCTCTCGCAGGAGGGACATCGCATCCACAGCCCGTCGGGGATGTCGCGCTTCTTGCGCGGGGAGGGACCCTCGAAGGCTGAGAAGTCGTACGGCCCGGTGACCTGCTTTTCCGTTTCCGCCATGGCCGCCTCCGTTCCGTCGGCTGCCGCTAGGCGTCGGGCCCACCGACCACCTGCCGCAGCGCCCGCACCGCCGCGGGGATGTCGCGGGCGCCGAAGAGATTCTCCCCGGCCACGTACACGTCCGCACCGGCCCGGCGGCAGCGGGCCGCGGTGGCCGGGTTGATCCCACCGTCCACTTCCAGGCGCTGCGACCGAGACAGCATACCGCGCAGGGCCTGGATCCGCTCCAGCATGTTCTCCTGGAACTCCTGGCCGCCGTAGCCCGGCTCGACGGTCATCACCAGCACCAGGTCCACCTCCGCCAGCACCGGCCGGATGCTCTCGACCGTCGTGCCCGGCCGGAGCGTCACGCCCACGCCCAGCCCCCCCTCGCGCAGGCGGGCGATGAGCGTGTGCGGGTCAGCGGCGGCCTCGGCGTGGAACGTGATGCTGTCAGCCCCGGCCTCGGCGAAGCGCTCGGCGAAATAGGCCGGATCGGTCACCATCAGGTGCACGTCCAGGGCCATGTCGGTTGCCTTGCGGATCGACTTGACGAACCCCGGGCCCATGGACAGGTTGGGCACGAAGTGTCCGTCCATGATGTCCACGTGAAACAGGTCGGCCCCGCCGGCGACGACTTGGGCGATGTCCTGGCCCGCGTGGGCGAAGTTGCAGGCCAGCAGCGACGGGGCGATCAGCGACCCGCCGGGCAGCTGCCTCCAAGGATTTCCGCGCTTCAGCTTCATGGGCTCGTGGCGCTCCGGTGAGCTACTTGGCGTCCAGGACCTCCAGCGGGGGCATGGGGCGGCCTTCCAGGTACTCCAGGCTCGCGCCGCCGCCGGTGGAGATGTGGGTCATGCGGTCTTCCAGGTGCAGTTGCTCGACGGCCGCCGCGGAGTCGCCCCCGCCGATCACGCTGATGGCGCCGGAGTCGGTGGCCTGGGCGACGGCCTGGGCGATCGCCTGGGTGCCACCGGCGTACTCGTCCCGCTCGAACACGCCCACCGGCCCGTTCCAGACGATCGTCTTGGCCTTGGCGATCTCCGCCCCGAAGGCCCGGACGGTCTTGGGCCCGATGTCCATGCCCAGCAGGTTCTCCGGGATGTTCACGTCCGCCACGGCCACGGGCTCCCCGGCCTGCATCTTCTCAGCGTCGAACCGGTCAGTAGCCACATGGTCGCAAGGTAACAAGATCTTATTGCCGGCGGAGGCCAGGAGTTTCTTCATCTCCTCGACCTGGTCGGCCTCGAGGCGGCTCTTGCCGACCGCCACGCCCTGACTCTTGAGCAGCGTGTAGGCCATGGCCCCGCCGATGAGGATGCGGTCCACTTTGCCCAGGAGGTTGGAGATGAGCTTGATCTTGTCGCTGACCTTCGCCCCGCCCAGGATCGCCAGGAACGGTCGGCGGGGGTTGGCAACGGCTTCGTGGAGGTACTGGATCTCCTTCTCGACCAGAAAGCCCGCGACGGCCGGGCCCCCCTTGGCGCGGATCGCCTGGGGGAGGCCATACATGCTGGCGTGCTTGCGGTGGCAGGTGCCGAAGGCGTCGTTGACGTACACCTCCCCCAGCTCGGCCAGGCCGGCTACGAAGTCGTCCAAGGTCTTTTGCTGCTGGGGCGTGAGTCTCTTGTCGGGGTTCTTCTTGGCGGCATCGGCCATGGTCTCTCCGGCGGCGAAGCGGACGTTCTCCAGCATGACGACGTCCCCGGCCTTCATGCCGGCGACCAGCCTCTGGGCCGCCGGGCCGACGACCTCCGCCGGGCCGACCTTGACGGGCTGACCGAGCAACTTCGCCAGGCGCTCCGCAGCAGGTCGGATGGAAAAGTCTTTCTCGAAGCCCTTGCCTTCAGGCCGACCCAGGTGGCTCATCAGCACCAGTTTGGCGCCCTGCTTCAGCACGGCCTGAATCGTCGGCAGGGCCTGGACGATCCGGCGGTCGTTGGTCACCTTGCCGTCCTTGATGGGGACGTTGAAGTCCACGCGCATAAGGACCGTCTTGCCCGCCACGTGGATATCCGCGACTGTCTTGGTGGCCATGGGTGCCGTCCTTCCTGGGCGTAGCTCGTGCGGTTCACTCGTTGCTCGCCGCCCGCCTGGCCGCACCCGGTGGGTAGGCCGGCCGGTCAGACGGGCAGGGAACAGAGATGATAGGCCCCCCCAGCCCCGGCCGCAAGGCGGCTTGCACGGGCCAGGTGAATTGCCCCGTAACAACCACGGCTGGGCTGCGACGACTCCAGAGGGGCTGTTGCTGCGCGCGAGCGGTGCATTTACGATGTGGCCTGGCCATGCCGGCTAGAGAGGGCGTCTATGGAACCGATCATTCGCGTGCAAGGGCTGGCCAAGAGCTACGGGCCGGTCCAGGCCGTCCGGGGCATCGACCTGGAGGTACAGGGCGGTGAGGTCTTCGCGCTGCTGGGGCCCAACGGCGCCGGCAAGACCACCACCATCCGCATGTTGATGGGCATTCTCCAGCCCTCCTCCGGGCGGGCGTCGATCGGCGGGCTGGATTGCTCATCCGACCGCGCGGAGATCATGCGCCAGGTGGGCTACCTGCCCGATGAGCCGATCTTCTACGACTACTTGCGGGGCAGGGAGATCGTCCACTTCGTCGGGCAGATGCACGGCCTGGACCGCCTCACCATCGACCAGCGCTGCGCCCCGCTGGTCGGGCGGCTGGACCTCGGTGAGGCCATGGAGGACTACGCCGTCAACTATTCCCACGGCATGAAGAAGAAGCTCGCCGTCATCTGCGCCCTGCTGCACCAGCCGAACCTGCTGATCCTGGATGAGCCCACCAGCGGGCTGGACCCGTTCGCCACGCGCGAGGTCCACGCCCTCATCCGCGCGCACGCCACAGGCGGCGGGTCGGTGTTCCTCAGCACCCACCTGCTGGACCAGGCCGAGCGCCTGTGCCACCGCGTGGGCATCCTGCTCCAGGGCCGCCTGGCCGCCTGCGGGGCGCTCGCCGAGCTGCGCAAGGCCGCCCGGGAGGATAGCTCGCTGGAGGAGATCTTCTTCGCCGTCGCCGCCGGGGCGCAGGCCGACGGCCCAGCCACCCCAGGCGGAACTCCGGACGCCCCCGCCGGCGGGAGCGGGCAGTGAGCACGCACCGGCCCAGCACGTGGCGGGTGTTCCTGGCCATCTGGCGCATCGGGGTGCTGCGCTGGACCCGCCGGCTGCTGGGACGACTCAAGCCCCTCAAGCGCCGCCCCGATCTGCCCGCCCGGCGCCAGGCCACTCCGCGAAAAGGCGGCTGGTCGCCTGCCCTGGCGGCGCTGCTGGCGCTGCCGTTCCTGTTCCTGGTCGCGATCAACAGCTCCCAGTTGCTGTGGTCGCTGGCGCGCCAAGTGGAGCCAGGCGCCCAGACCGGCCAGATGGGGATCAGTGACGAGCTGTACGAGCGGCTGGCCATCAAGGAGATGGCCCTGACCACCCAAGGGTCGCACGCGGCAGACGAGCTGTACGAGCGGCTGGGCGTCAGCGAATCGGCGCCCGCGTCGCAGCCGGCTACGACACCTGAAGACCTCCGCGCGCGGCGCCAGAAGGTGCTGGAGAAGCTGCGAGACAAGGTCGACCGCGAGTTCCACTCCTCGCGGCCGGACCGCCACGGCGGCGGCGAGAGTGCCGAGCAGCGGTTCATCGCCCTCTACCTTGAGCACGGATTGGGAGCCTTCTGCGTGAAGGACTCGCCCCAGTTTCACGCGCTGCCCCACCCGTCGCTCTGGCCCCAGCCGGAGCACGCCGGCGCGATGCTCACCGGGCTGGCGGTGGTCATGACGGCGGTGTTCGTCTTCGCGCTGGCCAACGCCCTGCACGCCAGCCAGGACGTGGCCGCCGGGCGATGGGACATGGAGTGGCTGTTCACGCTGCCCCTGCCGGCCAGGACCATCTTCCTGGCGGACCTGGCCAAGGAGACCGTCTCCAACCCCGCCTCCTGGGTGATCCCGCTGCCGTTCATGTGGGTCGTGCTGTTCTGCGCCGGGCACGAGTGGTGGTGGTCCATCCCGCTGGCGGTGGCCTCGGCGGCGTTCGTCGTGGTGCTGGTCGAGGCCGTGCGCCTGCCCGTGGAGGTGACCCTGCGGCAGCGCTTCCGGCCGGATCGTCTCCGGAACCTCTTCGCGGCGTTCGGCATCCTGGGCGTGGTCCTGCTGATCCTCATGGTCACGATGGCCACCAGCGGCTTGGGCGTGGGCTATCTGGCCTGGATGGCCCGGGCGCTGCCGACGGAGATGATCTACATGCCCTGGGCGCTGCCGGTGGCCCTGTGTCAGCGGGGGATGCCGGTGCCGGTGACCCTGGCGATGATGCTGGGCGTGGCGGCCGTGGCGGTCTATGCCGCAGGGCGGCTGGCCGAGCGGGCGGTGCGGCGCGGGTTGGTGGCCCAGGGATCGGGGCTGACCGGCCGGCGGCGCGCGGCGCGGAGCGGCGGCGGCCTGCCGCTGCGAGGGGTGGCCGGCAAGGAGCTGCTGCTTCTGGCGCGGGACCGCAACTACC
>JALHTV010000142.1 GCA_022866005.1 Phycisphaerae bacterium | reverse complement strand
TCGTGGTGTTCTTCGCCAACGGGGCCGTGTCCGTCAGCCAGGTGGTCGCCCTGGCGCTGCTGGTGAGGCTGATGCCGATGTTCTGGTCGCTGCCGGGGGCGGTGGTGGCCGTGACGGGTGCGAAGGTCCCCCCCTCTGGAGACATCCAGGCGGAACTGGGCCGGAAGGACGCCCCCGCCGGCGGCCAGACCCGCCCGTAGCGCCGGCGTCAGAGCCCCTCGGCTGCGGCGTGGACTGCCACGGGCGGTGCCGCAGCGGACTCCTTGGCTGTCGCCATTCGCTCCGCCCGGGTGGTGCGCTCGTATTCGGACACCTTGGACGCGATCAGTTGCAGGGCCGTTCGGCCTTCGTGGGTCTGGTCCAGGGCCACGAAGCGGAAGCCGATCATGGCCCTGGCGCTGCTCAGCTCGGCGTGGCGGACCTCGGCGTCGGCATAGACCGCCTGCTCGCCCATCCCAAAGACGATCCGCGTTCTCACGGCGTCGCCGGCTTCCACATCGCCCGCTGCGGCGGCGTCGGTATGAAGCTGAAAGCCCCCGGCGCTGAGGTTGACGACGCGCCCCGACCACACCGGCGTGGTGGGCAACCCGCCCACAGGCTCGGCCGTGCGCCCGCCCAGCCAGAACGATGCGCGCACGATGCGGTTGGGCGGCACCTCGGACCGGGCATAGGCCCGGCGCTGGAGCCGCTGCATCCGGCTGGGCCGACAGACCACCAGCACGTCGCCCGCCTCCCCGCGCTCGACGCCGACCACGGTGGCCGTAAAGATGTGCTTGTGGTGCTTGATCTTCATACTCATCCCCACCTTCTCCGCCGGGATGAATTGCCGATCGGCCTCCTCCCCGTTCAGCTCCAGCAGCAGGTGCACGTCGCGCAGAGCCAGGGCCTTGGCGCTCGTCGTCCGCCAGTTCCTGCCCCGCTGGACGGTCAGGATCACCGGCGCGCGACGGTCCACCGCCACAGTCATCACCTCATTGATCTGTTGGTTCCCCAGCTCCTGAATGGCAGACATAGTTAGGCCCTCTTTTTCCGGCTTCGCCGGCGCGGCGAGACCGCCTATGTAACGTGTCGGCGGACCGAGGGTTAGGCTTGAGTAACGAACGGAACGAAAGTGGGGCAAGAAGAGCGCTCGATGGGTCAATCGGTCAGTTAGCCAACTAGGTGAGGGAGGAACCAGTCAACGAGTTAACTCGTTAACTGGTTAACTAGTTTCCCGCGGGGGTGTACTTGCAGACGCAGTCGAACAGTTCCCCGCCGATGCGTTGGGCGACGACGGCGTCTTTCAGCAGCGCCAGGTGCAGGGCCGAGACGGCAAAGCGCGCGTCCAGGTTGCTCTCGACCGCCCGCCCCATGCCGACCAGGATCACCAACTCCGCGTCACCGGCGGCCTCGTTGAGTTCGTCGCTGACGGCCGACAGATCGATCAGCGGGCTGCTGTTGCCGGTGGAGACCACCTCGAACATCCCCGCCCGCAGCAGCGCCGCCAGGTCCTCGTCGATCCCCGCCAGATGCTGAAGCACCGCGACGGTCTCATCGGCCGTGATGTCGTTGAGGCTGGGCAGCTCATTGGCCGCCAGGATGATCCTGGTCCCGGCCAGCGCCAGCTCCCGCGCCAGCGGCATCACCCCCAGCACGAAGTCGCTGCCGGCGTTGTCCACGAACACCACCGTCTTGCTCCAGGGCGCCGGGGGAGATCGCCCCAGGTCCTGGGCCAGGCGGTCGAAGTCGTCGATCAGCCACGGGCGGGGCTTGCCGTTGGCCACACCCGCCAGAAAGTCCGTGCGCTCGGCGGCCAGGTGCATCGTGGCCTGGCTGCCCAGGTCGAAGACGTTCCCGGCAAACACGCACCTGACCAGATGCAGCCAGCGGGCCTGGCCGGCCATGGCGTGCAGCTTGCGGACGACGGCCGGGTAGATCGCCGCGGCTGAGACGTTCTCGCGGTCCTTGACGGCCTTGAACGGATCCGCCAGCCCGTGCGTCCGCAGCGTGGTATCGCGCAGGCGGCACAGCTCGTAGATATCCAGCTTGCCCGAGGGCAGCGAACCGGGCTGGCGGCGGAGCTTCTCGACGGCGGCGGTGAACTCCTGGCG
>JALHTV010000141.1 GCA_022866005.1 Phycisphaerae bacterium | reverse complement strand
AGCGCCGGGGTCTATGATGAGCGCCCAGGTAGACCTTTCCCGGGCGGCTCAACTGACAGGGAAGGAGCCCCAGCGCGTGGCGCTCGATCAGGACAAGTCCATCAGCGACACGGAGTTGCTCCGCCGCCACCTGGCCGGCGACCAGGAGGCATTTGCGGCCTTGGTGCGGCGGTACGAAAAGGAGGTCTACAACTTCCTGGCCCGCTTCACCGGGGACCGGGCGCTCGCGGATGACCTGTTTCAGGAAACCTTCCTCCAGCTCCATGTCTCAGCCGGTGCGTTCGACCAGACCCGCCGTCTCAAGCCCTGGCTGTTCACCATCGCCGCCAACAAGGCCCGCGACGCCCTCCGCCGGCGCTCGCGCCATCAGGCCGCCCCCCTGGACGCCACCGTCCCCGGCACCGCCGATGATCGCACCAGCTACGCCGACCTGATGCCTTCCAACATCCCCGCCCCGGAGGAATCCGTGCTGAACCTTGAGGACCGCCGGGCCGTAGAAAGTGTTGTGAACGAGATGCCGGAGCACCTGCGGACCGTCCTGGTCCTCAGCTACTTCAGCGATCTGCCCTACAAGGAGATCGCCGAGGTCCTGGACGTGCCGCTGGGCACGGTGAAGTCGCGGCTGCATGCCGCTGTCCGCCATTTTGCCGCACGCTGGAAGGCGATTGCGCGTGAGAAGTAACCGATGACCCACCCTACACAGCACGACGAGCAGCTCCTGATCGACTATGCCCTAGGCCGCTGCGAGGCCGACCAGGCCCAGGCCCTCCGCCGGCGGCTCCAGGAGGATGCCGCCTTGGCGGCCCTGCATCAGGACATTCGCAACGCCTTGGCGGCCATGGCCTTAGTGCCGATTCTGGAGCCGCCCGCCGGCCTGGCCCAGCGGACCGTCAACCGCCTGCGGCAGGTCCACGCCACCGAGGCCCTGATCGCCCGCGCGGAGCTGGGCCGCCGCCCGGCCTCCCGGTCGCGCTTCTCGCTGCGGGAGCTGGCGGCCGTCGCGTCGGTGGTGCTGCTGCTGGGGCTGGGTTTCTACCTGACCCTCGGACGCGGAGACCAGTCATTGCAGGCCCGGCAGTTGGCGACCCTGTGCGAGGCCCGGTTGGGTGACATCGGCCGGGCGGCCCACGCCTACGCCGAGGAGAACGACTCATTCCTGCCCGTCTCGGCCCCGGTGGCCGGGGCGTGGCTGGCGTCGCCCGGGCAGGAGGTCCTGAGCAACTCGACGGGCCTATTCCAGCTCATCCGCCTGAACTATGCCCCGGCAGAGGCCTTCCAGTGTCCCGGCACCACCGGGCCCGCGCCCGCCGGCTTTGCAGTCATGGCCGGGATGACCGACTTCCCCCAGGGCAAGTTCATCGGCTACTCCTACCAGCACGCCCTGGGGCGGGGCCTGTCGCTCAACGACCCCGTGCTCCGGGCCGCCGCCGCCGAGATGGCCATTCTGGCCGACAGCAACCCCCTATTCACCGGCGGGCGCTTCCATCCCGGTCGGGCCGCCACGGCCGTCAGCGACAACCACGATGGGCGGGGACAGAACGTGCTCTATCTGGACAATCACGTCCGCTGGGCCGCGACGCCCACGGTCGGAGTGGGCGGGAACAATATCTACCTGGCCGAGGGGGTGCTCCAGTACCGCGGTGACGAGGCCCCGGTCAGCCCGACCGACACCTTCCTGTTGCCCGCCTACTCGCGGAACTGACGCCCTTCGCCCCCGTCGGACCGGCGTTTTGACAGGCCTGGCCCGCCTCTCTACAATTGCCCGCGATGGTGGTGGGCGCGTCCACGTCATCTCGTCCCACGGTGCCTAACCCGGCGCCAATCGTGCTCTTGGCGTGCCTGGTGATGGCCGTTGTCGTGGTGCTGCTCCGCATGCGCGTCCGAAGGTCGGCGGAAAACGCACCCGCCGGCTGGCAATACAAGTCCCTTCGCTATAGCCTTTCTGAGGACGCCGGCGGCAGTCCCGCCGTGGCCGGGCAGGAACCATTGCCAATGCAACGGACGATCAAGGTCAACCTCGGTGAGCGAAGCTACGATGTGCGGATCGGGCCCGGCGAGCTGGACCGCCTGGGCGCGGCCGCTGCGGCGCTGCCCGCGGCGCGCTCGGCCGTAGTCATCGCCGACGCCACGGTGGCGGAGCTGTACGGGCCCCGGGCCGTCGAGTCGCTCCAGGGCGCGGGGCTGACGGCGGCGATCATCGACTTCCCCGCCGGTGAGGAGCACAAGACGCTCGTCACCTTCGGCCACGTGACCGACGAGCTGCTGGCCGTCAGCCCGCTCATCGACCGCGACACCCTGATCGTCGCCCTGGGCGGCGGCGTGACGGGGGACCTGGCGGGGTTCGTGGCGGCCTCGGCCCTGCGCGGGCTGAGGTGGATCCAGTGCCCCACCACGCTCCTGGCGGACGTGGACGCCTCGGTAGGCGGCAAGACGGCCGTGGACCACCCGGCCGGGAAGAACCTCATCGGGGCGTTCCACCAGCCCTCGGCCGTGCTGATCGACGTGTCGGTGCTGAGCACGCTGGACGGGCGGCAGATTCGCACGGGCCTGGCGGAGTGCGTCAAGCACGGGATGATCCGCCCAGACGGGCGGCCGTATGGCCGCGATGCGACCCTCCTGGACTTCATCGACGCCAACGCCGCCGCGATTCTGAGCGCCCAGGAGACGGTGATGACGGAGCTGGTCGCCCGTAATGTGGCGATCAAAGCGGCGGTCGTCTCCGCGGATGAGCGGGAGTCCGGCGAGCGGTCGCACCTGAACTTCGGGCACACCGTCGGGCACGCCGTCGAGACGCACCTGGGCCTGGGCAAGATCACGCACGGTGAGGCCGTGTCGCTGGGCATGGTGGCCGAGTGCCGCCTGGCCGTGACGCGCCGGCTGTGCAACCACTCCGTGCTAGAGCGCCTGGAAGGCCTGCTGAAAAAGCTGGGCCTACCCGTGCGCTGGGCAGGCCTGGACCCCGCCGCCTGCTGGGCGATCATGCAACATGATAAGAAGGTCCGCGGCGGCAAGGTCCGCATGGTCCTGCCGACCGCCCTGGGCCAGGTGAACGTCTTCAACGACATCCGCGAGTCCGAAGTATCCAAAGCGTTGGGGTCTGACGCACAATAGAGAGTTTTCCCTGTATGGGAGGGGGTCGTGTTCTCAAACGAGTACATGGTCCGGACGATGAGGGAGTGGGGTGAGTGTCTGGAGCGACAACTCGCAGTACTCGGGCTGCAACCACCAGGTGGCTCTCGGGTCGCAGAAATGCTTGCGCCGTTTCAAAAGGCCGAAGAGATCCAACCCGGGGACAAGAGGTTCCCAGCAGCCCGTGAAGCAATGAGGGACCTTCGCATGATGGGATTCGCGCTGGAACAGTTGGCGGGGTACATTCCCGACGCAGTGCTAAGAGACAAGGTCAGGAGGGCGATGAAGGACCCGATCTCCCCTGTAGGAAGGAGGGAGAGCAATCCTGGGAGAGATACCCAATGCGAGTTGTACGTTGCCGCGATCTGCAAGAGGGCTGGGCTGAGTCCTCAGTTTGCTGAACCCGACATCATCTGCCGACTGGGGGATACCCGCTACGGTCTTGCCGTAAAGCGGTTGCAGTCTGTTGACAGGTTTCAAGAGAGGTTCCGCAAGTGCTGCGATCAGATCGACAAGTCGGGGCTTCCTGGGTACGCGGTGATGGACCTTTCACTGGCAGCCAACCCTGAGAATATCCCTGTGACGATACCTGTTGAAGATCGTCGCTTCGACACGTTTGTGGCCGGTTGGTGCCACAAGGAGTTCGGATCACGCTTCCAATGGATGAAGGAGGCTATGCGTGGAAGGGAGGTGCGCGGCGTTATCGTTCTCACCCATTTCATCCAGTACAAAGAGGGACCCAAGTCATGGGGCCTGCGCTCGTTCACCTGGCTCCTTGACCTGTCACCAGACAACATGAGGAGAACTCGCGAGTTCAAGGCATTCTCTGCTGAGTTTGAGAAAGGGTTGCCGACAGGGCCAAGTACCCCCCTATAATGCTTGCCGCATGAGAAACCACGATGGGTCCAGGATGAGCGAATCCCCAATCCACACTGCTCCTTCGCCGGACGACCGGCTACGGAGCACAAGTCCGCAATCCGCAATCGACCTGAGCGTCCAGATCGCCGGGGTGCGGTTGGCGAATCCCTTGATGACGGCCAGCGGCACGTGCGGCTACGGGGATGAGTACGCCGACTTCGTGGACCTGCGGGAACTCGGGGCGTTTGTCACCAAGAGCATCACGCTCAAACCGCGGGCGGGCAACGAGTATCCGCGCGTGGTGGAGACCCGCGCGGGCATGCTCAACGCCATTGGCCTGGCTAACGTGGGACTAGAAGTATTCCTGGCTGAGAAGGTTCCGGCGCTGGAGCGGCTGGGCATTCCGGTCTTCGTCAACGTGGCGGGAGAGACGGTGGACGATTACCTCGCCGTCGCGGCGGCCCTGGAGAAGGTCGCGGTCGTGCGCGGCGTGGAGCTGAACATCTCCTGTCCCAACGTCAAGGCCGGGGGCCTCCAGTTCGGCACGGATCCCCAGCAGGTGCGGACGATCGTCGGGGAGGTCCGCAAGGTCGTCCGCAAGAACATCCTGATCGTCAAGCTCTCACCGAACGTCACCGACATCGCCGCCACCGCCGCCGCAGCAGTCGACTCTGGGGCCAACGCCTTGAGCCTCGTCAACACGTTCACCGCGATGGCCGTCGACGTGGAGCGCCGCCGCCCCATCCTGGCCAACGCCACCGGCGGCCTGTCCGGCCCGGCCATCCGCCCCATCGCCGTCTACATGGTCCACCGCGTCTACACGCAAGTGGCCAAGGCGGCCGGCGTGCCTATTATTGGCATGGGCGGCATCCAGCGGGCCGACGACGCCCTGGAGTTCCTCCTGGCCGGGGCGACAGGGCTGGCGATTGGCACGGCGTTGTTCGTTAACCCGGCCTGCGTGCTAGAGATACGTGACGGAATCGCCGACTACCTCCGCCGCCACGGCCTGGGCAGCGTCCGGGAGGTCGTCGGGGCCCTAGCCGTCTAGGTCCACCTGCACGGCAGGTGCGGCAGATGTAACTGATGCTTGCGTTTGCGAATTCGGGGGGGAATAATGCCGATGTCTACTGTGTCCGGCCACATAAGTCAGGAGGGCGCGGCAATGGGTGGCTGCGACGACCGGTGGTCGTTGGCGCTCGTTCGTTCAGTCGTTGCGAAACCGTCGAGGTACGCACGATGCGAGTCTTCATGTTGGGCTGGGAGTTCCCGCCCCACATCAGCGGTGGCTTGGGCACGGCCTGTCACGGCATGACCAAGGGTCTCGATGAGATCGGCGTCGAGGTGACCTTCGTGCTTCCCATGGCCGTTCCCATCGCCCCGGCCAGTCACGTCAGACTCCGCACCGCGGCTCATCTGAGAGCCTCCCGCGCCCCGACCACTGCGGAAGCCACCGCACAGTTCCGCCACGTGACGCTCCGTCAGGTGGACGCGCGGCTCCGCGCCTATAGCGCCCCGGGCGTCAGCCCGGAGGTGATGCGGCAGTTGTCGGCCCAGTTGCAGGCGTCGATGGGCGCCACGGCGACGCCGGAGATGATTCAGGCCCTCCAAGCGGAGCTGGCCGGCGCCGCGCAGCGGTTGGGCTCCGGGGCAGGGGCGCACTACACCGGGGACTTGATGGCGCAGGTATACCGCTACGCGCGCCTGGCGCTGGAATTGTCCAAGAACGAGCCGTTCGACGTCGTCCACGCCCACGACTGGATGACCTACCCGGCGGGCCTGGCCGTCGCGGCGGCGACCAAGAAGCCCCTGGTCGTGCACGTCCACAGCACCGAGTTCGACCGCTCCGGTGAGCACATCAATCAGCAGGTGTACGACATCGAGCGGGCGGGCATGCACGGGGCCGACTGCGTCATCTGCGTCAGTCACCTCACCCGTTCCATCGTGGCCGCGCGCTACGGCGTGCCGCTGGAAAAGCTGGAGGTAGTCTACAACGCCATAGACCTGCCCGACGAGCCAGACTGGGAGATGAAGCCCATCCGCCAGGACGAGAAGATCGTCCTGTTCCTGGGCCGCGTGACCATGCAAAAAGGCCCGGAGTACTTCCTGCGGGCGGCCAAGAAGGTCCTGGAGAAGTTCACCAACGTCCGCTTCGTGATGGCCGGCAGCGGCGACATGATCGCCCGCTGCATCCAGGAAGTCGCCGAGCTGCGGATCGGTCAGTACGTCACGTTCACGGGCTTTCTCCGCGGCGATGACGTCAACCGCATCTTCCAGATGGCCGACCTGTACGTGATGCCCAGCGTGTCCGAACCCTTCGGCATCGCCCCGCTGGAGGCGCTGTCGCACAACGTGCCGGTGATCATCTCCAAGCAGTCGGGGGTCTCGGAGGTGCTCAGCCACGTGCTGAAGGTGGACTTCTGGGACATCGACGAGATGGCCAACAAGATCCTGGCCGTGTTGCGCTACCCCCCGCTGCACCGCACCCTCCGGCAGCACGGGCACATCGAGCTGCAAAAGCTCTCCTGGCGGGACAGCGCCCAGAAGCTGGCCTGCATCTACGGGCGCGTGGCCGGATAGCACCCGCTCGGGGGGCTCCGGGGGCCGGATCGGCGCCTGCCTGCGAGATTTGCCTTGACCTCCGGGGCCTCCGCACGCTTCATAATAGGGGTCTATGGCATCGGTCGTTTTCT
>JALHTV010000140.1 GCA_022866005.1 Phycisphaerae bacterium | reverse complement strand
TCCTCCAGGCGGCCAACGTCCTGGCCGGCAGGACCGTCAAGGTCGATACCTACATCGTTCCAGCCACCGTCGAGGTGGACGCCGACCTGGACCGCCTGCGGGTGGGCGGCAAGACGCTGCGGGCAATCTTCCAGGATGCCGGCTGCCGCATCGGTCCAGCCAGTTGCGCCGCCTGCCTAGGCGGACCGATGGACACCTTCGGGCGGGTCAACGAGCCGATCAAGGTGGTCTCCACCACCAACCGCAACTTCCCCGGACGCATGGGGCACAAAGAGGCCGCCGTGTACCTCGCCAGCCCCCTCACCGCCGCCGCCAGCGCCGTCGCCGGCAAGATCACCGACCCCAGGGAGTTTCTGGTCTGACCGGAGTCTTCAGGGCAGGGGCCTATAGCCTTGGGCGATGGGCATTCGCCGCCCGCTGCCGAAGGCGCGGGAGGTGACCTTCAGCACCGGGGAGGCCTGGCGTCGCTTGAACTCCGCAGAATCCACCATTTGCACCACGCCCTGCACCGTCGCCGCGTCGAACCCCTCCGCCACGATCTGCTCGGCGGTGCGGTCCTGCTCGATGTACCGCCGCAGGATCTCGTCCAGCACGTCGTAAGGGGGCAGCTTGTCCTGGTCTCGCTGGCCGGGCTTCAGCTCGGCGCTGGGGGCTTTCTCGAAGACCCGCCGGGGGATCCGCTCGCGGCCCGCCTCGGCGTTGAGCTGATCAGCCAGCTTGTAGACCACGGTCTTGAGCACGTCGCCGATCGGCGAGAGTGCCCCGGCCATGTCCCCATAAAGCGTGCAGTAGCCGGTGGACAGCTCCGACTTGTTGCCCGTCGCCAGGGCCAGGTGGCCCAGCTTGTTGCTGTGGGCCATGATCAGGTTGCCGCGGACGCGGGCCTGCACGTTCTCCTCGGTGCCGTCGCAGGAGCCCAGGGGCATCGTCTCTCGCAGCACCTGGGCGTAGGCCACGTGGAGCGGCTCGATGGGCAGTACCCGCAGCTCGATGTGCGCTGCGCGGGCGACGGCCTGGGCGTCTTGCAGGCTCGCGGCGGAGCTATAGCGGCTGGGCATGGCCAGGGCCAGGACGTTTTCGGGCCCCAGGGCCTCGGCCGCCAGCACCGCCACCACCGCGGAGTCGATTCCTCCTGAAAGTCCCAGTACCACACTGCGGAAGCCGCACTTGTGGACGTAGTCGGCCAGGCCCAGCTTCAGGGCGCTCGACAGGCTCGCCATTTCCTCCCCCAGCGGCTCGATGTGCCCCCCACCGGCCAGGTCCGCCACCAGCAGGTCTTCGCGGAAGCTTGCGGCCCGGGCGATCACCTGCCCCGCTGGACTGACCACGCAGCTGGCGCCGTCGAAGATCAGCTCGTCGTTGCCGCCCACCTGGTTGACGTACACGATGGGACAGCGGCTGCGGGCCGCCTGGCGGGCGAAAAGCTCCTCGCGTTGGGCGGCCTTGCCCATCTCATAGGGGCTGGCGGCCATGTTGACGATTGCCTCGGCCCCGGCGGCCGTCAGTTCGGCAATCGGGTCGCGCCCGTAAAGCGCTCGGCCGAGGGCGACGGCGTCCCACAGGTCCTCGCAGATGCTCAGCCCCAGTTTGCACCCGGCGAACTCCACCCATTGCCCCGTCGGGCCGGGTTGGAAGTAGCGGGTCTCGTCAAAGACGTCGTAGGTGGGCAGCAGGCTCTTGACGTGCACGTAGCGGATCGCCCCGTCGGCGAGCAGGGCCGCGACGTTCTGGAGCGGCCAGCCGGTCCCCTCCGGGATGGGCCGGACATAGCCCACCAAGGCAGCGACATTCGTGCAGCGCACGGCAAGGTCCTGCACCGCGGCGAGGCTGTCGGCGACGAACTGCTCCTTCCGCAGCAGGTCCCGCGGCGGATAGCCCGTCACCACCAGTTCCGAGAACACGACCAACTCCGCCCCGGCCGCCTCGGCCCGGGTGAGGCAGTCGGCGATCTTAGCGCTGTTGCCGGTAATGTCACCCACGACGGGGTTGATCTGTGCCAAGGCAATCTTCATGCGTCTGGCCTGTCCTGCCCCTCGGCCGCGGCCGGCGCCGCGGGGCCACAAATGCATTTGGGAACTGTTGCCCGTCCGGGCGATAATACTAGTGGAACGGCCCGGTGCTTCCAAGCCCTCGGGCGGCGGGGTCTGAGGGTTTCTCCAGGCCGGAAGACAGGGAAGACCTATGGACGCCGTCAACGCCATCGCCAAAGTGCGGTTCGCCTCGGCCAAACCGCAGACCGTCCATCTCCACAAGGGCCACCGGTTCGCGGCCGACCTGCTGTGCATGGAACCGGGTCAAAGGGTGGAGGTCGCCCCCTCCGAGCGCATCTACTATGTGGTCACGGGCGCGGCCACGCTGCACAGCGGCGGTGCCGAGAAGGCCCTGCCCGCCGGTGAACTCGCCGCGACGGCGCCCGACGAGGCTCACGGCATCACCAACACAGGGTCCCAGAGGCTGGTTTGCGTGGTGATCCGCGGACCGTCGTGACAATAGAGGTACACAGCACTTCGTATGGCCCATGCCAAGGACAATCACCATCTCTGTTGGGCAGATCTCCGCGCAGGCTGAGTTGAACGACTCCTTCTGCGCCGACGCCGTCTACCAGGCCCTGCCGATCACCGGCCGCGTCAACACGTGGGGCCAGGAGATCTACTTCGACACGCCGGTGGATTGCCCGCTCGCCAAGGACGGACGCATTGACATGGACGTCGGGGAGCTGGGCTATTGGCCGGCCGGCAACGCCGTGTGCCTCTTCTTCGGCCCCACCCCCGCGAGCACCGAGGACGGCCGACCGCGGGCAGCCAGCAGGGTCAACCCCATCGGCCGCGTCATCGGCGACGCCACCGTCTTCCGCGGCGCGCGGGACGGGGAGTCCATCGTCCTGTCGGCTGGGGCCTAAAGGGCACCCCGGGAGCAGCACCACCATGCGAATCGGCCTGTCGACCATCTCCGCGGGACAAGCCCACCTGGACGAGGCCTTCGCCCTGGCCCGCCGCGTGGGCGCCGAGGGCATCGAGGTCGTCTACGGCGGCAAGGCCGGGGCCAAATCCCTGGAACGCTGGGCCGACCAGGCCGAGGAACTCACGGCGCTATCCGAGAAGCACTCCCTGGCCGTGACCGGGCTTAACCTGGGCTTCCTGTGCGATGCCCCCACCCTGACCGGCCCCCGCCAGACGGCCTCGCGCTGGCAGCCGGTGATCCGCGACGCTCTCACCGTGGCTGCCGCCGTCAAGGCGGGCGCGGTGGTCGTGCCGTTCTTCGCGCGCAACGCCATCGAGACCCAGGATCACCTGGACCGCGCCGCCGGGGCTTTGGCCGATCTGGTCGAGGGCGCGGAGGAGGCCTCGGTCGTCTTGGGCATCGAGAGCACCCTGAACTTCGGCCGGCAGCAGTTCCTGCTGGACTTCTTGGGCAACAGCGCCTTCGCCAAGGTGTGCTACGACACGGGCGAGGCCTTGGCGCGCAAGCTGGACCCCCCCACCGGCATCCGCGACCTGGGCGGCGGGCACATCGCCCCGGTGCACTTCAAGGACGTTCGCGTCGCCGAGGGGCAGCCGCCCGACTTCCGTGTCGCGCTGGGTGAGGGCAGCGTGGACTTCCGCGCGGCCGCCCAGGCGCTGCGGGCGGTCGGCTACGACGGCTGGGTGGTCGTCGAGGCCCCGCCCACCGGCGACCCGCTCGCAACGGCTCGCAAGAACGTCGAGTTCGCCAAGCAGATCCTCGCAGCCACCTGAGACCGATTCGGGATTGTGGACCTCGGAATCGAGCAGGGCGCTTCCCTTCAGCCAGATCCCCCAATCGCTATCGCCTCTAGACTTCGTGCTCCGGGGCCAGGAGGTCGTCGTGGGTCTCGCGCCGGCGGATGAGGCGGAAGCGGTCGCCCTCGACCAGCACTTCCGCCGCCCGCGGCCGGGAGTTGTATTGGCTGGCCATGACGAACCCGTACGCCCCGGCCGAGAAGACTGCTGCCAAGTCGCCGCGGGCCAGCTTCGGCAGGACGCGGTCGGTGGCGAGGAAGTCGCTGGTCTCGCAGACGCCGCCGACAATGTCCACCGTTTCTCCCTCGGGCGCCGCGTAGTCGGGGCGGCGCTGCGGCGGCTCGGCGCCGGCAGGGAGGCGCGCGGGGTAGATCAGGTGCTGGGCGCCGTACAGGACCGGGCGGATGAGGTCCGTCATGGCCGCATCGACGATGACGAACTTCCGCCCCCCGCTTTGCTTGACGTACTGCACGCTGGTCAGCAGCAGCCCGGCGTTGCAGGCGATGAACCGGCCCGGCTCCAGGGTGATCGACAGCCCCGTGTCGCGCAGCAGCGGCACGATCGGCTCGGCGTAGTCCGCGGCCGCGGGCGAGCGCCCGCGTTCGTAGTCCGCCGCAAAGCCCCCGCCGATGTTCAGCAGGCGCAGCGGGAACTCGCGCTCCCGCAGGCGCTGGATCACCGGGAGCGTCTTGGTGATCGCCTGGACGTAGGGCTCGGCGGAATAGATCGGCGAACCCAGGTGGAAGTGGATGCCTTCCAGGTGCGCGTGGGCGTCGTGGCCGAAGCGGTCGAAGAACGCCTCGGCCTGGTCGATGTCCACACCGAACTTCGTGGCCTTCTTGCCGGTGGCGGTGTAGCGGTGCGTCTGGGGGTCGTAGACGTCGGGGTTGATCCGCAGAGCGACGGTCGCCTTCCGCCCGGCCGACTCAGCCAGGCGCGAGAGGTTGATGAACTCTTCCTCCGACTCCACGTTGAAGCAGCCGATGTCGGCCGCCAGGGCGTCGAGGATCTCGCGGTCGGTCTTGGCCACGCCGGCGAAGACGACCTTGGAGGCGTCGGCCCCGATCGCGCGGACGCGCTCCAGCTCCCCGCCGCTGACCACGTCGAACCCGCTGCCGGCGGAAGCAAGGAGCTTGAGGATGTGGATGTTGGACAGGCTCTTGACGGAGAAGCAGATCGTCGGGCGCAGCTCGCGGAACGCCTCACCGATGGCCCGGTAGTGGTGCAGCAGCGTCGCCGCCGAATACACGTACACCGGGGTGCCCACGGCGGAGGCAATCTCCGCCACGGCCACCTGCTCGCAGAACAACTCTCCGCTGCGGTACTCGAAGTGGTCCATCATACGCTCTCGTCCGGCTGGCTCCCCGGCAGCCAAGCCCATCAACCTACCGCCTCGGGCGGCAACGGGCAAGGGCAGGCGGCGCGGGCAATGCCTGGTGTTCAATGCTAAATGCCAAATGAAAAGCGTCCCTGCCTGGCTTCGCGCGTGCCCGGCGGAATTCTAGCGGAGACCGATCCCCAGGAATTCCCTGACCGCCTCGGCCGCGCGCTGAGCGAGCAGCGCCGGCGCTCGGCGCATGGCGGACTTGACAGTGACCTCTCCCGCCACCAGCGGCCGAACGGCCGCGAACGTCTCGCTCGGGCCGTCCGCTGACACCGACCCCGGGATGCAGATCACCGGCACGCCGGCCGCGGCCGCCAGCTCCGCCACGCCCACGCAGGTCTTGCCGGAGCGGCTTTGGGCGTCCAGTCGGCCCTCGCCGGTGAGGCACAGATCGGCCCCGGTCAGGCGTTGGGGCAGCCCCACGGCCCGGGCGATCATCCGCACGCCGCGATGGAGCGTTGCCCCGCAGAAGGCCGCCAAGCCGGCCGCCAGCCCCCCGGCCGCCCCGGCCCCGGGCAGGTGCTCCACGTCCACCCCCAGCGTGCGGTAGATGCACTCGGCCAGGCGCGAAAGTCCGGCATCCAGTTGTTCGACCACCTCGGCCGTGGCGCCCTTCTGCGGGCCATAGACCCGCGCGGCGCCGTCGGGCCCGGTGAGCGGGTTGGTCACGTCCGTGGCCACGCGGAAGCGCGTCGCGGCGATGCGCTCGTCCTGCCCCGAGGCGTCAATCGACACCAACTGCCCCAGCGCCCCGCCGCCCATGCCGCAGACCAGCGGCCGGCCGTCGGCGTCCAGAAACACCACGCCCATGGCCTGGGCGGCGCCGCAGCCCCCGTCCACCGTGGCGGAGTTGCCCACACCGACGATGATCTCCTCGGCGCCGGCGTTCAGGGCGGCGACGATGAGTTGGCCGGTGCCGTAGGTGGTGGCTCGCAGCGGGTCGCGCTTGTCGGCCGGCACCAGCGCCAACCCCGAGGCGGCGGCCATCTCGATGATGGCGGTGCGGTGGCCGCTTTCCAGCGGCCCTCGGCCGGCGGCCGTGGTGGCCTCGGCGCCGGCCAGGCCCAGCTCACCGGGCAGCGGGGCCGCCTGCGGGGCGCCCAGCATGCCGAAGTGCGCGCGGATCGCCCGGCCGAGCGGGTCGAACACGTCCGCCGCGACCAGGCGCCCGCCCGTGGCGGCCACCATCGCGGCCACCGTGCCCTCGCCCCCGTCGGCCATGGGGCACAGGTCCACCTGGGCCTCGGGGCAGGCCTCCAGGACGCCGCGCCCCATCGCCGCGGCGACCTGGGCGGCGGGCAGGCACTCCTTGAACGTGTCGGGGGCGATGACGACCTTCATGCGTGCTCCGGTCCCGCCGCGGGGTGAGCCGCTTCAGCGGCCACCCCCAGGCAGGCTGCCCAGAGCGCCGCCGCAAGCATTCCCGACACACACACCCCACGCCGCATCATGTCGCACCTCGCAAGTCTCTCCCCCGCCAGTCCAACAGCACCACGCGACACAGAGGACACAGAGATGCTGA
>JALHTV010000139.1 GCA_022866005.1 Phycisphaerae bacterium | reverse complement strand
TGCGAGGCCCGCCGCTGCGATGTCCGCGCCGAGGCGGACCGCCGCCGCGAAAGCATCGAGCTGGCTGGGCGGCGGGCACGGTACGACTTCCTGCTGGACGTCGCCCGGCAGCAGCGGGCCCCCCGGGTGGCCGTGGGTCATCACGCCGACGACCAGGTGGAGACGGTCCTGTTCCGCTTGGTCCGCGGCTGCCACCTGCGCGGCGCCGCCGGCATGCGGGCCCACCGAGCGATGGGGGAGGGCGTGGTGCTGGTCCGGCCGCTGCTGGGGGTCGGGCGCCAGGAGGTGGAGGCCTATTGCCGACGCCGCGGCCTGAGCTGGTGCCAGGACGCCAGCAACACCGACCGGGCCTTTCGCCGCAATCTGATCCGTCACGAGATCCTGCCGCTGCTGCGGCAATTCAACCCGCAGGTGGATCAGGCCGTCCTTGACCTGGCGGCCGCCGCGGGCGAGGCAGAGGATGTCCTCCAGCGCCTGGGCCAGGCTGCCTTGGCCCGCGCAACGCTCGCGGCCCAGGGCCGGGTGGGCGGAGCGGCGGGCCTCGACTTGGCCGCGCTAGGCGAAGAGCCGGGCTTGGTGCGTCGCTACGTGGTCCGTGCGGCCCTGGAGCAGGCGGGCGTCCCTATGGGCGCGGTCACGACGGCCCATCTTCGCACGCTGGCCGCCATGGGTGGTGGCGGTGGGGCTCGCGCTATCGACCTTCCCGGCGGCTGGAGCGCCCGTGTCGAGGGCGGTTGTCTGGTGATCAGTCGTCCATCGACAGGCACCGTGGGCCCGGTATGGGCCTCCTGGCCAGCGGTGACGCTGGCGTGCCCGGGAAGGACGGTGCTGCCCGACGGGCGGGCGGTCGTCTGCGACCTGGCGGCCCTGGACCGCCGGGCGGTCGAGGCGCACTGCCGGTCCGGCCGGCACGATGTGGAGTGGCTCGACGCCGATGCGGTCCAGCGGCCCGTGCTGTGTCGCCTGCGCGTCCCCGGCGATGCTTTCCAGCCGTTGGGCTGTACGGGGAGGCGCAAGGTGGGCGAGCTGCTGACGGACCTGAAGCTGCCGGTGGCACTGCGCCGAGGCGTGTTGTGCATTACCGATGGCCGGGGCGTGCTTGCGTGCCTGCCGATCCGGCTGGACGAGCGGGCCAAGGTCACCGAGGCCACAAGGACCGTCCTGCGGATCGGCCTGCTTGACGCAGGGGCGCCGAAGCGGTAGAAAGCCCAGAGACACTATGTTCGCCATGGTCGCACAGCTCGGCCGCCGGACCGCCCGCAATGTCGAGGGGTTCGGCGACTTCTGCCTCTTCTCCGGCCAGTCCGTGGCCTGGGTCAGGGAGGGGCTGTCCCACCTGCGGGGGTTGCGCCTGCTGCTGGTGCAGTGCTTCGAGATCGGCACGATGAGCATCCCCGTCGTCATGATCACCGGGGCGTTCGTGGGCATGGTCCTGGCCGTGCAGACGGTCATGCAGTTCAAGGCGCTCGGGATGGCCGCGGAGATGGGCACTATTGTGAACCTGTCGGTCCTGCGGGAGCTGGGGCCGGTGCTGACGGGCGTGATGCTCGCCGGACGGGTCGGTGGGGGCCTGACGGCTGAGCTAGGGACGATGCGCGTAACCGAACAGATCGATGCCCTGATCGCGATGGGCTCCAGCCCGCTGCGGGTGCTGGTGGTTCCGCGCGTGCTGGCGTGCGTCCTGCTGATCCCGGTGCTGGTGGTGTACGCCGACTTCATGGGCATCGTGGGCGGCTACGCGGTCAGCGTGTACATCTACGGGGTGAACGGGGCGGAGTTCTGGCGCCACGCAGCCAGCACCGTCGACAACTTCGATGTGTTCTACGGACCCATCAAGAGCGTGTTCTTCGGAGTCGCGATCAGTCTGATCTGCTGCTACAAGGGCTTCCGCTGCGCGCCCGGAGCGGCCGGAGTGGGTCGCGCGTGCACGGAAAGCTTCGTGGCCAGCTGCATGGGCATCCTGGCGCTGGACTTCTTCCTGGGGATGCTGCTGAACACGGTCTACGAATCCATCTACGGCCTGAAGGTGGTGCTGTAGGCCGACCAGGCTGAACGCCGATGATCCCCTCCCTCGTAGCCAAGGCATACAGGAACTGGCGGTCGCGACACCGGCATCCGGTGAGTTTTGCGCTGCACCTGGTGGGGATCCCCGCGTGCTTCCTGGCGGCACCGGTGCTGCTGATCGTGCGAGAGTTCCTTGCGGCGGGCGGCTGTTTCTTGGCGGGCTATGCGCTCCAGTTCCTGGGGCACTTCGTTGAAGGAAACCGCCCGGGGGAGGAACTGATCTTGCGGCGCCTGCTGCGTCGAAGGTAGCGCCGCCCAGGCAGCCCGCGTGTCGCGCAGACCAAGGACTGTCCACACAGGAATTCTGCGGATTTCCTCAAAAACCTGTTATGCGGCACAGCCGCACCAGAACTAACTTCTTTCTGCTCAAGGAGAAACGCCGGCAGCCCGAGACAGTCGCCAGGTAAGCTGCTGCGCCTTAATGCCAGCATTCAGTGAGGGTTATGCCGTCTAGAATCGCCTCTGCGGAGATCGGGCCTGCGCCGGAGCTGGTCGGGGTGCGATGGCGGAGCGTAAGCGGCTTCCCCGAAATGGCTTAGAGCGGCTGCTCCGGAGGGGGGCCGAGCTGATGGGGTGGGCTGCGTGGGGGAGGTATTGGAGGCTTTGCCGGAATCTTCCGAGATAGAGTTGACAAGTAGTACCAGTTTAGTATTATTATGACAAAACGCCGTTGCTGGCGAAGAGCATAGCGGGCCAGGCAGGCGGTGAGACAGTAGACAACTTCATAGCGCATCATGGCCCTGAGAGGGTATCGCAGGGCGGCGCCTAGAGAGGTAGCCAAGATGACGACGCTATTGACCTATCTGACGACGAGGCGGGGCGGTCCGGCCGATCGGTTCCTGGAAGAGTTGACGGAGGCCCAGCGGCGCGCCTATGGGCAGATTCCCGAGACGGTGGGGTATGTGTACCATCCATCGTTCGACTCGCCCACGGCCGGTGAGGAGTGGTTCGGGGAGGAAGCCCAGCAGGTGGAGGTCCCGGCTTGGACGCACTTCCCGGAGGTGGGCGAGGATGTTTCCGCGCGTCCGGCCGCGCGGATGGCGTTGAGCGCCGCGGGGGAGGCGAGGCTGTTCTTGCAGTACAACTACGCGCGATATCGGCTTGCTGGGCTGATTGAGGCGCAGCGGCGCCGTCAGTGGGCCGTGCGGGCGCGGCAGATGATCGTGTGGTACCGGCGGGTGATCGAGTTGCAGGCCAAGCTGGTGGGCGCGAACATGGCCCTGGTGCTGGCCATGGCCAAGCGGACGCGGATCCCGAACGTGGACTTCTCGGAACTGGTGAGTGAGGGGAACATGGCGCTGCTGCGGAGCGTGGAGAAGTTCGACGTGTCGCGCGGGTTCAAGTTCTCGACCTATGCGTGCCGCGCGATCCTCAAGAGCTTCCACCGGCTGGCCACGAACACGGGCCGGTATCGGCAGCATTTCCCGACGGAGTTCGACCCGAAGCTGGAGCGCAGCGACTACGACGTGCAGAGGCACGAGAGGCAACGGGACGACTCCGTGGACGCGCTGCGGGAGATCCTGGCTCGGAATCGGGCGGCGCTGAGCGAGGTAGAGCGGACGGTCCTGATGGAGCGCTTCGCCATCGGCACGGGGGGGAAGGGACGCACGCTGTCGGAGGTCGGGAAGCTGGTGGGGTTGACCAATGAGCGGGTGCGGCAGATCCAGAATGCGGCCCTCGCCAAGCTGCGGGCGGTTCTGGATGAGGACTATTTGGTCGCCTGAGGCGGGGGCGGGGCGGCGGTCGTCGATTCATCACCGAGGGATTTCGCGGTGGTGGAGCTCTGCGCGGTGGGGGCGGCTGGCAGCGTCGGGGGCGAGACAAGGATGCGCACCGGTTGCCGTCGTTCGTACAGGGCGACGCGCGCCAGGATCTCGTCCGCCAGGGCAGGTCGTCCGATCTGTCGGGCCAGGGCCGCAGCCTGAAGGGCGGTTTGGATGGCGCGGTCGAACTGGCCCACCTCCGCATACGCCATCGCGAGGGTGTCTATGCAGTCGACTCGCAGGGCGTCGCCGGGTGGGCTTAGCCGGCAGGCCTTTTGTGCCAGGCTCACGGCCTGGGGGCCGTCGCGAAGGCGCTGGTCGCGGTCGGCGGCGAGGATTCGCGCCAGATGCATGAGGGCCGGGGCGTAGTCGGGCGAGGACAGCAGCACGCGGCGGAAGTTATCGGCGGCGTTCCAGGTAGCGCCGATGCGGTACTGGGCGATAGCCAGGTTCATCCGGGCGGCCTGGTTGTCGGGGCGGATCTCGACGGCCCGAGCGAAGTGGTAACCCGCATGGGGGAGGTCCTGCAGGCGAATGTAGATGTGCCCGATGTTGTTGTGGGCCTCGGAGTAGTCGGGGCGCAGGCGAATGGCCTCTTGGTAGTGTTCCAGGGCCTCGTGGAGCAGCGCCGTAGCCGCGCTGGGGTCGCCGGCGGCGCGCTTCTGGTCGGCGTCGTCGGTCAGGTGCATGCCCGTCTCGTAGTGCGCCTCGGGCGAGGAGGGGTTCTTGGTCAGGACGTCGGCCCAGAGCGCGCGGCCGCTGCTGAAGACCAACCCGCGCGCGTAGGTCAGCCCCGCCAGCAGAAGGACCACGGCAACGCATGCCGCGCCCCCGGCCAGACGCCAACCGGGGCTGCGCATGCGCCTCATGCCGAGCCACACTGCAACGGCCACGAGCGCGATCGGGCCCGGGAGGGCCGCGTACTGGAGGTGGTCGGACACCAGGGAGATCTGCGCGAAGGACATCTCAAAGAAGCCCAGCACGGGAAACAACATGATGACAGAGTACCCCAGGGCTGCGAGCAGGGCCCGGGCGGGGGTCTTGCGAAGAAGCCACAAGGCCACCAAGGCCGCCGCCAGCGCCGCGCCGGGGACATAGGACAGCGGGTGGGCGGCGCTGACGTTCCAGCGGGGGTAGACCATGATGAGATTCACCGGCACCAGCGCCTTGGACAGGTAGAACCACGGGATCATCCCCGCGGCCGCCAGGCGCGAGAAGAATCCCTCGGGTCGGGCGGGGATGGAGCCCAAGGCGTACTGGCGGTGGAACCAGAGTGTCACGGCTGCGGCGCCCGCCGCCAGAGCGAGGAGCGGCGCCACGGCCAGGACGTCGCGCCGGGTGACCCGCCCCCGCCGCCACCAGGCCAGGCCCAGCAGCAGCACCGGCGCCATGATGACCTGCGTCTTAGAGAGCATGGCCGCCGCGAAGGCCAGGACTGCCAAGAGGTACCATCGCTTGAGGTGCTGGGCGTCGAACCGCGCGTAGGCCAGCAGGGTCAGCAGGTAGAAGACCATCGACAACGTGTTCTTGCGTTCGCCGATCCAGGCCACCGAGGGCACGCAGACCGGATGCACCGCGAAGATTGCCGCGGCCAGGATCGCCCCGGGCAGGGCCAGGGCCTTGAGCACGCGCCATAGCAGCACGGCGGACAGGGCGTGGAGCAGGATGTTGGTGACGTGATAGCCGGTGGGGTGATTGCCCCAGATCCGCCACTCCAGCCACAGCGTCGTCCAGGTGAGCGGCCAGTAATCTGGAGCGGCGCGGGCCAGGACTCTGTCGTATCGGACCGGCCACCAGAAGATGGCCAGCCCGTCGGCCCGGGGGATCGCGGGATTCGCGGTCAGGAGGATGTCATCGTCCCACACGAACCCGCCGTGGCGGATCACCGATCCGTAGGCCGCCAGGGTGAGCAGGACCAGCCCCACGGCCGCCGCCGCGGTGCGCACGGCCGGCCGGCTGGTCATGGCGCGGACGCGCGGCCATGGATCGTGGCCTGCACCGGGGACCTCACCATGTTGAGCCAGGTCGGTCATGGACTCATCCGCCTGCGGTGTTCATGCATCGCGGTAGGGGGCCGTGGCGTCAAGGAGCTTGTGGCCTTCGTCCTCCGAGCGGGCCCAGGTCATGATGAACAGGCCCCCCGGCTCGACGGCCTCGACCAGCGGCACGACCTCCTCGGCCTTGACGCCCGTGGCCTGGACGGCCTTGCCGGCGCGCTTGATCCGCCGATAGAGGTCGTACCAGCACTTGTCCCCGCCGCCGGGCTGGCCGGCCTGGGGGGTCCACTGGACGGCGCCGATCGCGTCGATCGCTAGCAGCGCATCGAGGTGTTGCAGAGCGGTCGTGCCGTCCAGGTGATACAGGACGTAATCCAGCCGGTGGCATTGGGCGGTCAGGTAGGGGACCACAAACTCACTGAACATCGCCGGGGAGATCATGCACGACAGGTCGCATTGGACCTTGGCCGTTCGGCCCGGGCCCCAGATCATGAAGACGCAGAAGGCGTTGCCGCCATCGAAGCGGATCTTCTCGTACAGCCGATCGAACGCGGCGAAGTAGGCCTCGTTGATCTCCGTGAGCCGGCGGTGCACCCACGCGGGGCGCTCCAGGAGGTCCACCAGCAGTGCCTCGGTGCCGCGCAGGGCCGCCAGGGTGTCCAGGCCCTCGATGAGGTCGGGCATGGCCACGGGATACCGCCCCGCCGCCGCGCTCAGCCCGGCGTCGATCAGCGCCACGTGGACGTCCCACCAGCGGTTGCCCTCGGTCGAAAGGCCCAGAGGGGGGAACGGGTCGGGATCGGCGATGCACGGGGCGTACCAGGCGGTGCTCTTGGAGAACTTTGGCTCCGCGCCCAGGAGGGCGCCCAGGCTGCCCGGGCCGAGGTTGGTGTCGAAGTGGCTGAAGCACTCTGCGGCGTGAAACGTTGCCGCCAGGTCGTATTCCGCCCGCGCGCGGCGGTAGGCGGGGTCGGTCCACTTTTGGAGGAAGTCGCCGGGCACCGCCGGGAGCGTCAGGCCCGCCGGCATCTGCGGCCGCTTCCATCGCAGGCACAGGGCGAATCCCTCCCGCCGCCACCAGCGAACCAGCTTGCGACGAATCTCCGGCCAGAGGCTTTCCGCGTACATCTGATGCACGGGCTTCCTTTCGCGCCCTGAAGTTGGCGAATCGTATCGCGCCCGCTGGACGGGCACAACACCGCAAGCAGCGGCCCAGACGAGCACAGTGGACACCGCCGGATGGCGTGGGCTGGGGACCGTGAGGGGGAGGCGCAGAGGAATCAGGAACCCGCCCCGCGCGGCCCCGGCCGGGAGTACTCGCGCACGATCATCGCGGTGGCCCTGCGCATGCCGAACTTCTCATAGAAGCCCTGAAGCGCAGTGTCGCACGTGAGGTCGATGCAGGGATAGTCCGCCAGCTTCTGCAACATGCGGGCGACCAGTTCCCGGGCGATGCTCTGCCGGCGGTAGGCCGGCAGGACCTCCAGCAATGGGATGAAGGCGGAGTTGCAGGCGTCGGTGATGGCGTTGATGAAACCGACGACGCGCCCCTGGGCGTCGTCCACCGCCAGGACAACATAGGTACTGCCTCTAAGGATGCGCAGATGCCTCTGGGGCGAGGGTGGAACCAGCCAGCCCTCAAAGAAGCCTGCCAGCATGTCTGCGGTGACCCCGTCCAGGCTTTCGGTGTACCGCACAGCCATAGTTACCTGCCCTGATCGTTGACAGAGACTGCTGAGACCTAGGGGGTGAAGCTACGAACCCACGCGGAGTGTACTGGGCAAGGCGCTGTAGAACCAGTGCCAGGCCACGGGCCCGAAGGGTCATTTTATGGGCCGATTCGTCCGATGATAGAATACGTAGTATCAGTGAAGGGATTGGCATGATCGTCGTGCATGTGACCCACGAGGTCGTGGAGAAGATCGGGGGCATTGGGGCGGTTATTGTCGGACTGGTCACCAGCAAGGCCTACCAGAAGGCCGTCTCGCGGACCATCCTGGTCGGCCCGTTGCTGGAGACCAACCGCCCGGTGAACCGCCGTCTGGGCGAGGGGGGCAAGATTATCTACAGTTCCCTGGACGAAATCTACACCTCGCCGTGGCGTGAGCGGTTCATGCCGGTCGAGCGGACCTATGACGTGGGCATCATCTACGGCACGCGACAGGTGCAGGAACCCTGCAACGACAAGACCGTGGAGGTCGAGGCGCTGGTCATCGACGTGTTTCACGCTAATCGCAACCGCCTGAACCTGTTCAAGGGCGAGCTGTACAAGAAGTTCGCCATCCCCTCGGATGCGTTTGAGAGCATCTGGGAGTACGAGGAATATGTCCGCCTGGCTGTCCCCGCCGTGGAGGCCTTGGGGGCGCTGGGCTGCTTCGATGACGGCGAGCAGGTGGCGGTGCTGGCGCACGAATACATGGGCATGCCCACGGCGCTGAAGGCCGTGCTGGACGGCAAGCCCAACACGCGGACGGTGTTCTACGCCCATGAGGTGGCCTCGGTCCGCCCGATCATCGAGAAGACCCCCGGCCACGACACGACGTTCTACAACGTGCTGCGGGCCGCGATGGAGGAAGGCCGGACGTTGGAGCAGGTCTTCCCGGAGGTCTTCACGAGCTACAAGCACCCGCTGGTCAAGGCCGCGAGGTATTGCGATCACGTGTTCGCGGTGGGCGACTACATCGAGGAGGAGCTGCGCTTCCTGGACCCGCACTTCCGCACGATGGACATCGACCTGGTCTACAACGGCGTGCCGACCTCGGCGGTGACGATGGAAAGCAAGACCGCCTCGATGGAGCAGATGCGGACCTACGCGGCCAACCTCTTCGGCTCGCGCCCGACGTGGGTGTTCACGCACGTCTGCCGCCCGGTGCTGAGCAAGGGCATCTGGCGCGACCTGGGCGTGCTGCACTCCCTGGACGCGATGCTCGCCAGCCGCGGCGAGTCGGCTGTCTATTTCATGCTGGGCACGCTGGGCGGACAGCGCCGCCCCCAGGATGTCCGCCACATGGAGCGCGTCTACGGTTGGCCGGTCACCCACGAACGCGGCTACCCGGACCTCTGCGGAGGGGAAGAAACCCTGGGCGACATGTTCGATAACTTCAACCGCAACCACCACGCCGTCCGCGTGGTCCTGGTGAACCAGTGGGACTGGAACCGGCGCCTCTGCGGTGATCGGATGCCGGAGAACATGACCTTCGCCGATATCCGCCGCGGCACGGACGTGGAACTCGGCCTGAGCGTCTACGAGCCCTTCGGGATCAGTCAACTGGAGCCGATGAGCTGCGGGGCGATGTGCGTGGTGTCCAACGTCTGCGGGTGCGCGGGCTTTGCCCGCCGGGCCTCGGGCGGCAAGGACGTCGACAACTTCATCGTGGCTGACTACCTGAAGGTGGCCGAGGGGCTGACGGTGGAGCAACTGCTGCACCTGCCGGCCAGTGAGCGGGACCGCATCGAGTCGCAGGAGAACCAGCGCCTGGCGGAGCTGATCTTCCAGCGCCTGCCACGGGATAGCGCTGCGATCCGCCGGGGGATCGAGGCCGGCAGCGCCCTTGCCGCTAACATGAGCTGGGAACACGTGGTGCGCGATTACTTCCTGCCCAGCTTGGCCCGGGCGACGGCCCGGCGCTAGGGGGCTGCCAGGAGGCCTCCCCGAGGGGCCCGCGTGGAGGGCGACTTGAAGACGGCCAGAAGCGCGCCTAAACTGACGCGCAGGCTACTGTGGCCCGGCGGCCAACCCTGCAATCCATCGAATCTGACGGACAGAAGAGGGTATCATGAAACTCTCGGCCGCCGCTGAGTTCGCCGTACGCGGGGCCCTGGTCCTGGCCGAGCACACGGGAGAGGGACCGGTAACCCTAGAGGCCATCTGTTCCCAGCGCGACCTGTCCCGGCAATACCTGGTCAAGATCTTCTCCGCCCTGGCCAAGGCGGGGATCGTCACGCCCGTACGGGGCAAGCGGGGAGGCTACCTGCTGGCCCGCGAGCCGCGGGCCGTCACGCTGCTGGATGTCATCGAGGCCGTGGAAGGCCCCATCACGCTCAACCTCTGCCAGCATGACCCGCCCCGGTGCGACCGGATCGAGTGCGTATTGCGGCCGGTGTGGGCGGCCCTGCAAGGGGACATCCGCACGCGCCTGGGCACGCTGACCCTGGCGGCCTGCCTGGCTGAGGGATCGGCCCCGCACGATCCAGCCGGCGGGCGGTGCACCATGCCTGCGCTGCCGGCGGGACCGATGTCCCAAGACCAGGCCCCCAGGGCTACCTGACCGCGACCCATCAACCAAGGAAGGCCTCCTGACTAACCTCCCAGGATTATTCCGCAGCACTTGAAACCGCACCATAGCGGTGCTATATTGCCGATAGACGTCTTAGGTCGCCAGGCATGCTAGCCCTAACCAAGAAGACCGGATACGGCCTGATCGCGATGGCCCACTTGGCCGAGCTGCCCCAGGGGCGCGTGTGCAGCGCCCGGGAGATCGCCGAGACATACGAGATACCGACGGCCATGCTGATGAACGTCCTAAAGTCTTTGGCCGCATCCGGTTATGTCGCCAGCTTCCGCGGGGTTCGCGGTGGGTACCGCCTGGCCCGCCAGCCGGAGGAGATCAATCTGGCTGAGTTGGTGGGTGCAATTGAAGGCCCGGTCCCCCAGGCCGAGTGCATCGCGGCGGTGTCCGGGGACGATCAGGAATGCACCTGCCAGGTGATGGCCCGCTGTCCGGTGGCCGACCCCGTGCACCGCGTGCAGCGGAAGCTGCGGGACTTCCTGCGCAAGGTCACTCTGGCGGAGATCACCGCCCCGGCGCTGGCCGGTCGGTAGAGAAGGAACAGACGCATGGCCTTAGAGTTACCGGTGTATCTGGATTACAACGCCACCACGCCCCTGGACCGGCGGGTGCTGGAGGCGATGATGCCGTACCTGACGACGGACTTCGGCAACGCCGCCAGCCGCAACCACAGCTTCGGCTGGAAGGCCGAGGCGGGCGTGGAGACCGCTCGCGAGCAGATGGCCTCCCTGATCGGCGCCGCAGCCAAGGACATCGTGCTCACCTCGGGCGCCACGGAGAGCAACAACCTCGCGATCAAGGGCGTCGCGGAGATGTACGCCGAGAAGGGCAACCACCTCATCACCAGCCCCATCGAGCACAAGGCCGTCATCGACCCCTGCAAGTATCTGGAAGAGCACGGCTACCGGGTCACCTGGCTGCGGCCCGACCGCTACGGGGTGATCTCGGCCGATCAGGTGGCCGAGGCGATCACGGACAAGACCATCCTGATCTCGATCATGGCCGCCAACAACGAGATCGGCACGATCAACCCCGTCGCCGACATCGGCCAGGTGGCGCACAAGCACAATGTCTTCTTCCACTGCGACGCCACCCAGGCCGTGGGCAAGATTCCCATCGACGTGGAGGCGATGGGGATCGACCTGTTGAGCGCCTCGGCGCACAAGATCTACGGCCCCAAGGGCGTCGGGTGTCTGTACGTGCGGCGGCACGGGCCGCGGGTGCGCCTGACCTGTCAGATGCACGGTGGCGGGCACGAGCGAGGCATGCGCAGCGGCACGCTGAACGTCGCGGGGATCGTGGGCCTGGGGGCCGCGTGTGAGCTCTGCGGGCGCGAGATGGCCAAAGAGGCCCGGCGCCTCACCGCCCTTCGCGACCGGCTGCACCGGGGCATCGTCGCGCGGGTGGACTACGTCACCCTCAACGGCCATCCCACCCAGCGCCTGCCCGGCACGGTGAACCTGTCGTTCGCGTACGTGGAGGGTGAGGCGCTGATGATGAAGATGAAGGACGTGGCCGTGTCGTCCGGATCGGCGTGTACCAGCGCGTCGCTGGAGCCGAGCTTCGTGCTGCGGGGCATCGGCGTGAGCGACGCGTTGGCCCACAGCTCCATTCGCTTCAGCCTGGGCCGATTTACTACGGCCGAGCAGATCGACTATGCTATCGAGCAGGTCGTCCGCGGCGTCAACGAGCTGCGTCAGCTCAGCCCGCTGTACGAAGCCGCCGAGAAGGGCAGTCCGTCGTAACAGGAGCGATGAGCGCGTAAGCGAACATAGCGAGGACCCCGATGCCCTATAGCGACAAGGTGATCGACCACTTCAATAACCCGCGGAACGTCGGCTCGCTCGACAAGAACGCCCCCAGCGTCGGCACGGGCATCGTGGGGGCGCCGGAGTGCGGCGACGTGATGAAGCTTCAGATTCAGGTCGGTCGCGACGGGCGGATCGTGGACGCGAAGTTCAAGACCTTCGGCTGCGGCTCGGCCATCGCCGCCAGCTCCCTGGCGACGGAGTGGCTCAAGGGCCGGACGGTCGAGCAGGCCGACGAGTTGAAGAACGCCGACATCGCCCAGGAGCTGTCGCTGCCGCCGGTGAAGATCCACTGCTCGGTCCTGGCCGAGGACGCCGTCAAGGCCGCGATCGCCGACTGGAAGCGCAAGAACGGTCACCAGGTCGCGACCGATCCAGGCGAAGACCCGTAAGACACACCGGATGGCCCAGGAGTGCACGATGGCTATCACGCTGACGGAACGGGCCGCCAAGCAGATCAAGCACCTGCTGGCTGAGCACAAGATGCCGCCCGAGACTCACCTGCGCGTGGGCATCAAGGGCGGGGGCTGCTCGGGGTTCAGCTACGTCATCAACGTCGCCACCGTCCCCGACGGCGAGGACGAGGTCTTCACCATCCACGACGTCCGCATCGTCTGCGACCCCAAGAGCTACCTGTACCTCAACGGCACGGAGATCGACTACGACGACTCACTGATGAGCAAGGGCTTCTTGTTCAACAATCCCAACGCCAAGGGCACCTGCGCGTGCGGCGCGAGCTTCAATACCTGAGGGGGGCGCTGGCATGACCGACCGCGACCGCCAGACGATTCCGGCCAAGTGCCAGCGGTGCGAGAAACCTCTGAGTGACGTGACCGTCTGCGACTATTGTCACTCGCTGAACCCCGCCGCCGCGGGGGTGGACTATTTCACGCTGCTGGGCCTGCCGCGGCAGTTCGAGCTGGATGAGGACCTGCTGACCGGGCGCTTCCACACGCTCAGCCGCGCCGTGCACCCCGACACCCACGGGGCGGAGTCGGCCGACGCGCAGTTGCTGGCGCTGCAAATCTCCGCCGCAGTCAACGACGCCTATCGCACGCTGAAGTCCCCGGCCTTGCGGGCGGCCTACCTGCTGGAGCTGCTGGGCGGCAAGAGCTCCGCCGAGGACAAGTCCGTGCCGGAGGGGTTCCTGGCCACCATGATGATGATGCAGGAGGAGGTCCACGACGCCAAGACCGCCGGCAACGCCGCCGAGCTGGCGCGCCTGCGCGACGTGCTCACCGTCCAGCACGAGGGGCTCCTGCGCCGCATCGGCGGGCTGTTCCGCGAACTGGCCGAGGGGGCCTCCTGCGAGGCCGTCCGCAACGACCTGCTGGGGGAGATCCGCCGTCAGCTCAACGCCGTGTCCTACGTCCGCAAGCTGCTGGAACAGGCAGGCTGACATGGCTGCTCCGCTCATCCTCGGCATCGACCTGGGCACCACCAACTCCCTGGCCGCGGTGATGATGCCCTCCGGGCCGGTCGTCGTCCGCGACGCGGCCGGCGACGCCCTGGTGCCCAGCGTGATCGCCTTTGGCAGCGATGGCGGGGTGACCGTCGGCGCCGCCGCCCGGGCTCAGGCGGTGCTGAACCCCCTGCGGACGGTGTATTCCGTCAAGCGCCTCATGGGCCGGGGCATCGAGGAGCTCACCGAGGACCTGCGGCACCTGGCCTATCCGGTGGCTGCGGGGAGGGGCGGGACGGTGTGCGTGACCATCGACGGGCACCAGATGACGCCCCAGGAGCTCTCGGCCATCATCTTGCGGGAGGTGAAGGCCCGCGCCGAGGCCGCCCTGGGCCAGCAGATCACCCAGGCCGTCATCACCGTGCCGGCCTACTTCGACGACTCGCAGCGTCAGGCCACGCGCGACGCCGGGGCGATCGCCGGGTTGGACGTGCGGCGGATCGTCAACGAGCCGACGGCCGCGGCGCTGGCCTATGGCCTGGGGCGCAAGGTCGACGCCACCCTCGCGGTCTACGATCTGGGCGGGGGGACGTTCGATGTGTCGGTCCTCCGCGTGGCGGGCGGGGTCTTCCAGGTCCTCAGCACCGACGGCGACACGCACCTGGGCGGCGACGATCTGGACCGGGAGATCATCGACCTGGTGGTCGCCGAGGTCCGCGGGCGCGCCGGGGCGGAGCTGACCTTCCCCCCGGCCACGCGCCAGGCATTGCGCGACCTGGCTGAGGCAGCCAAGATCCGCCTGTCGAGCGACCCGGCTGCGCGGATCGAGGTGGACCTGGGCGACGGGCAGAGGTTCCAGCGGGAGATCAAGCGCGAGGAATTCGAGGCCCGCGCCGCGCGATGGGTGGAGCACACGATCGAGCACTGTCGGGCGGCCCTCAAGGCGGCGGGACTGACGACCGAGCAGATCGACGAGGTGGTCCTGGTGGGCGGGTGCACGCGGATTCCCCTGGTGCGCCGGCGGGTGGAGGAGTTCTTCGGCCGGCGGCCCTACACCGCGCTCAACCCCGAGGAGGTGGTTGCCATGGGGGCGGCCGTGCAGGCGGGGATCCTCGCGGGCATCCAGCGCGACACGCTACTGCTGGACGTCACGCCGCTGTCGCTGGGCATCGAGACCCTCGGCGGGGCGACGGGCAAGCTCATCCTGCGCAACAGCACCGTGCCCTGCCAAGCCGCAGAGACCTTCACCACCTACGTAGACGGCCAGACGTCCGTGGACATCCACGTGCTCCAGGGCGAGCGGGAACTGGCCCGCGACTGCCGCAGCCTGGGGAGTTTCAAGCTCCGGGGCATCCCGCCCATGCCGGCGGGCATGCCGCGAATCCTGGTGACGTTCCTCATCGACGCCAACGGCATCCTGAACGTCTCCGCCCGCGAGCTGCGCAGCGGCAAGGAGGCGTCGGTGCAGATCGTCCCGGCCCACGGGCTTACGCGCGACGAGGTCGTCCGCATGGTCAAGGAATCCTACGCCCACGCGGTGGCGGACCTGGCGGCCCACCGGCTCATCGACCTGCGCAACGAGGCCACCCGAATCCTGGCCGCCATCGACAAGGCCCTGGCCGACCTGCCCGACCTGCTGACGGCCCCGCAGCGGGCCGGGCTGGACGCGGCGGTCGCCGAGCTGAAGGCCAAGATGGCCGGTGACGACGGAGACGCCCTGTACGCCGCGATGCGGGCTGCCAACGACGCGGCGGCACCGCTGACCCAGGCCCAGATGGACGAGGTGCTCAAAAAGACGGCCGTGGGGAAGAAGCTGGAGGAGTTCGGGGAAGGCAATGCCAAATGCTAAATGTTAAATGCTAAATGAACGGCGCCAGCCGACCGGTCCACAGGCGCGAGGCGTGCGGCCGGGATGGGCGGCAGGAAACAGTTGACATTTAACATTGAACATTGAACATTGTCTCCTCTGTGCCTCGGTATAAGGTGACATTTCAGCCGGCCGGTGTGACCGTGGAGGTCGATCCGGCCTTGTTCCCCTACGGCAAGCACGGCCAGCCGGGCAGCGTGCTGGATATCGCCCTGGCCCACGGCGTGGAGGTCGAGCACGCCTGCGGCGGGGTGGGCGTCTGCGGGACCTGTCACGTCCTGGTCACCAACAGCGCAGACAGCCTCTCGCCGCCGACGGATGACGAACTCGACGTCATCGACGCCATCCCCGCCCACACGCTCCACAGCCGGCTGGCCTGTCAGGCGGTCGTGGCCGGTGATGTCACCGTGACGGTCCCCGCCCACAACCACAACGCGGTCTAGGATGGTTGACTTGTCCGCCAAAGCCCTCCGTAGCTTCAGCGAAGGAGGGGCGAAGGCGGAAGGTTGCACCTCGAAGGGGCACGCTTATGGGCACGCTAAGGTGGTCGGACGCCGACGAGATTGCCTTCTTGCTCTATGAGGCGCACCCGCAGATCGACCCGCTGGAGGTGCGATTCACGGACCTGCACCGGTACGTCACGCAACTGCCCGACTTCGCCGGCGACCCCGCCGCCTCCACCGAGCGCGCGCTGGAGGCCATCCAGATGGCCTGGCTGGCCTACTACAAAGAAACCCGGTGACTGAGGATCGCCGGTGTTGTGCGGTTAGAGCATTCGATACATTCCAAGGCTCTTGGCCTCGAACCCATTTCTGCTATAGAAACTCTGCCCGGCTTCATTCCCTTCCTTGTCCGTCTGAGCGTGGAGGATACGGATACCCCGTTCCTGGGCCCATTTGCTGGTGTGATTCAGCAACGCGGTGCCCACTCCTTGCCGTCTGTGATCAGGGCAAACGATAACGTTTTGTATGAAGCAGACTGGGTACGGGAATGCGGGGACCTCTGGCCAAACAACCCACTCAATCAAACCTAGAACTTGGCCGGTTTCGTCCTCCGCAAGGAACACGTATTGATTCCTGCGGTCCAAGAACGATCGAAAGGACCCGACGCTGCACTTAGCCTTGGGATTCAACAGCTGATAGAGAGCGACGGCATTCCTGTAATCAGACACACGTGCTGGTCGGATTGCCATTGGGCGTTCCCCATTCCTATACCCAGGCCGAGAGCAGAAAACCTGCGATATCGTTCGTCATCCGAATAATCCTCCTGTCGGTGCCGGCGGGACGTAGTTGTTGTCCAGGAAGAACCGCACGGCCTGGTCGACGGAGCCGAAGACACGCGTGGCCGTCTCGGTGATGAAGGGCGAGGGCGGGGTTGCCGGGCGCCAGATGACGAAGACGTCCTTGGTGGCCTCGTGGGCGTGCTGGAGCTCGCGTTCCACGCCGCTGGACAGGCCCGGGCGGCCGTCCTGGAGGGTGGGGATCAGCGAGATGATCATGTCCGACTGATCGATGAGCTTGAAGTCGCGGGCGTAGATCTGCCCGTCGATGTCGGCCAGGATGTCCAGCACTTGCGATGTCTCCATCACCGTGCGGGCCGCCGGCGGGCCGACCTCCAGCGTGCGGCGCCCGCCCTCGGCGGCCTCCAGGGCGGCCGCGCACAAGGCCTTTTCCTCCACGTCGGAGGGGTCGAAGCAGATGAAGTGCCGCTTCATCTCGCGGCGGAAGGCGTCGATCTCGGCCACGGCTGCGCTCGCCCCATCCACGTGCGACATGGGGAAGCTGAGGTAGGCCTTCTTGAGGTGCGGCCGGCAGATCAGATTCATCAGCGTCTCGGCCGTGGTGTCTCCGTCGCCGCGGGCACAGATGTAGAAGTGCCCGTGGCCGCGGACGATCTGGCTGAGCAGCTCGGTGGCCAGCATCTCCTCCTCCCGCCAGACCATCAGGTCCTTGAGGCTGTGGTCGGTCACGCCGTCGCGCGTCAGGCGATAGTGGACGCGGTCGATGTTGTCCACCAGCACGACGTACAGCTCGGCGCCAAGGGCCTTCATCTGATCGTAGTCGAACGCGTAGAACAGCCCGTGCCGCCAGCGGAACGTCGCGTGCGTGTTGATGATCACGCCGTCGGCCCGGCCGCAGGTCGCCAGCACGTCCTTGAAGACGCTCCGCCGCAGGCTGTGGAGGCGCGACAGGGGCAGGTCCAGGATCTTGCCCGGCGCGACGTCGGGGGCCTCGGCGTACATCATCCGCCCGATGTTGCACAGGGCCAGCGCGAAGTCCCCCTCGGCCGCCAGCTCCACCACGCGCGCCAGAAACGGCTTTTTGTCCAAGCCGACCTGTCCGGTCACCACGACCCGCATGGTGGCAATCTACCCCGTGGCCTGGGGGTGTGCAACTTCCCGCACGCGGGCAAGGGGCGAACAGGACAGATTCCTGGGCCTTTAGACTGTTCGACTGTTGGGCAATGCTCCGCGGAGGAACCCTCTGGCGGTCTACGGCCTCACAGTCTGGGGCCGAGCGATCGCAGCGAGTCAACCCCTGGGCGATGTAATGCGATCCCAGTTCTTCAGGTAGAAAGTAACATAGTCCCCCAACGTCCTGCTGCCCAGGTACGGGCCTTCCTCTTGGAGTTCCTGGCCGGCTACAAAGTTCTCGTCCGGCTTGAGGCCGAGCTCCAGCTTCATGACCTCAACTCCGGCGAGAGACAAAGGCCCCGTGTAGTCCAGGGAGAGGTAGTCGTTGATCTGGTCGTCCGGCCGGACCACCTGGGCATCTACGTTCATCTCCGCGGCGATGGCCTTGCGCACGGCAACGCAGAACCGCTGCTGCTCGGCCGTGATCGGTGCAAAGCAGGCCACGAGCTCCCTGTCCGACATGGGCGCCTTGCCAGACCAGTAGGCTGCTCTCTTGGCCATCCTTCGACGGCGACTCAAGAGCACCCATCCTGCCAGCACGAGCACAACGACGCTCAGGATGACTAGGCGACTGGCCGCGAGCGCTAGGACCATGACACTTTCCTAAACTGGTTGGCCGCCAACCGCCGCGGTCACTGGGCCGGCGCCGACGCAGATGCGCCGCGCAGGGCGTCCTCCAGGACCTGCTCCAGGTTCTCCCGCGCGTCGGCGGAGAGGATCTTGCCCTGGGAGTCGATGACCCACACGGCCGGGATGGCGTCGATGCCGTACAGTTGGGCCGTGGGGTCGGCCCAGCCCAGGCCGCTGAGGGTGTGCACCCAGCGCACGCCATAGCGGTCGATGAATCGCTGCACCTTCTCCTTGGCGCCCTCGCCTTCATCCAGGCTGATCCCCACGAACTCGACGCCGCGCGAGTGGAACTGCTCGTAGACCCGCTTCATCCGCGGCGCCTCGGCGACGCACGGCCCGCACCAGGTGGCCCAGAAGTCGATGACGATGATCTTGGCCTTGACGTCGTCGGGGACGACTAGCGCCTTGCCGTCCAGGCGGGTCAGGTGTGCCGAGAACTTCCCGCGGCCGAAGTGCCGCAGGAAGGGCGCCAGCTCCGTCAGGTGGCCGAACTCCTTCTCCAGCCGGTCCAGCAGCTCCTTCTTCAGCTCGGCCAATTGCGCCAGGTCGGCCAGGATCACGGCGTACGCCACGGACCGCGGCAAGGCGCTGGTGGCCTGGTAGCGCTTCAGGAACGCCAGGATCTCCGCGCGATGGGCCTGGGCCAGATCGGGGCGCGGAGCCGGTGCGGCGGCGGGCTGCGTCTCGGGCGGGTGCAGTGCCCGGTGAATCTCCTCCCGCAGGAGGAAGAAGTCGGCCTGGAGTTTCTCCGGCGCGGGCGCGGGGGATTCCATGATTCGCTGGGCGATCTCCACCACCTGCTGGTGGCGCTCCTCGGTGGGGTCCTGGGACAGCAGCTCCAGGGCGGCGCTGAGCATCAGCCTCCGCACCACATAGAGGTTCGGCGCCTTGGCGTACCATCCTTCGGCGGCCTTGCCCAGGGAGATCGCCTGCTCCATCTGCTCGATGAGCAATTGGCGGTCCTCCTCGCGAGAGGACACTTCCCTTCGAGGGGAGAACTGGGCCTCGATGGCGTCGAGGGTGTCCTGGGGGACTGGCGCCCCGGCCGGGGCGGAGGCAGGTGCGGCCGCCTCATCCGAGGCAGCCTGGGCACCGCAGGACGCAAGAAGGCAAACCAACACCACCCACATGGCCCCACGGGCCCGGCGGCGACGGTGGAACATGATCGGATCTCCTTAGCCGATTTGAGGCAGCCACGACGTGTGCCCCACATCATAGCACCCCGGGGCTGATTGGCAAGGGCCCCAGCCGGTCAGCCAAGCGCTTGCATACGCGGGGCGCGGTGCGCACAATACCGCGTCACGGCCCTGGCTTTGCCGCCGGTCCTGCGTGTGTGGGAGGGCCCTGGCTCTGACGCGCTGTGGCTGTGCGCCGGCGGCGCCGGGTGGCCGTCTGCGTGCCGCGACGCGGCGGCGTGTTCCGCTGCCCCCGGGCAGCGCGATCCTCCCGGGTGAGTGCTGAGGATTTTTTGCCGAGTCGGGCCAGGCCGGCGCAGGTCCCGGCGACGACAAGGTACCGTCCATGCCCAAGCTGCCCGACATCGACAAGGTGATGATCATCGGCTCCGGTCCGATCGTGATCGGCCAGGCCTGTGAGTTCGACTACTCCGGCACGCAGGCGTGCAAGGCCCTGCGCGGGCTGGGCTACAAGATCGTCCTGGCGAACTCCAACCCGGCCACCATCATGACCGACCCCGGCATGGCCGACGTGACGTACATCGAGCCGCTCACGCTGGAGACCATGACGAAGATCATCGCCAAGGAGCGCCCCGACGCGCTGCTGCCCAACCTGGGCGGGCAGACGGCCTTGAACCTCGCCGTGGAACTGCACAAGGCCGGCGTGCTGGAAAAGTACGGCGTGCGGGTCATCGGGGTGAAGGTGGACGCCATCGAGCGCGGTGAGGACCGCGTGGCCTTCAAGAACACGATGAACACGCTGGGCATCGACATGCCCCGCAGCACGGCCGTGTTCAACGTCGAGGACGCCGAGCGGGTCGCGGCCGACCTGGGGTATCCCGTGGTGATCCGCCCGGCCTACACCCTGGGCGGCACGGGCGGCGGGCTGGTGTACAACGTCGAAGAACTGCGCGTCGTCGCCAGCCGTGGCATCGCCGCCAGCCTCATCGGGCAGATCCTCGTCGAGGAGTCGGTCCTGGGCTGGGAGGAGCTGGAGCTGGAGGTCGTCCGCGACGCCAAGAATCAGATGATCACCGTCTGCTTCATCGAGAACATTGACGCGATGGGCGTGCACACGGGCGACTCGTTCTGCGCCGCGCCGATGCTCACCATCGACCAGAAGCTTCAACGGCGCCTCCAGAAGTACTCCTACGACATCGTCGAGGCCATCCAGGTGGTCGGCGGCACGAACATCCAGTTCGCCCACGAGCCCAAGACGGGCCGCGTGGTCGTCATCGAGATCAACCCCCGCACCAGCCGCAGCTCGGCCCTGGCGAGCAAGGCCACGGGGTTCCCCATCGCCCTGGTCTCGGCGAAGCTGGCGGGGGGCTTGAGCCTGGATGAGATTCCCTACTGGCGCGACGGCACGCTGGAGAAGTACACGCCCAGCGGCGACTACATCGTCATCAAGTTCGCCCGCTGGGCCTTCGAGAAGTTCCGCGACGCCGTCGACCGCCTCGGCACGCAGATGCGGGCGGTGGGGGAGGTCATGAGCATCGGCAAGACGTACAAGGAGGCCTTCCAGAAGTCCATCCGCTCCCTGGAGCAGGGCCGCTACGGCCTGGGCTTCGCCAAGGACTTCCACCGCCGCAGCCTGGAGGAACTGCTGGCCATGCTCCACGAGCCCAGCAGCGAGCGGCAGTTCATCATGTACGAGGCCCTGCGCAAAGGCGCCGACGTGCAGAAGCTCTACGAGCTGACCTATATCAAGCCGTGGTTCATCCAGCAGATGAAGGAGCTGGTGGAGCTGGAGGAGAAGATCCTCACCTACAAGGGCAAGAAGCTGCCCGACAGCCTCCTGCGGCAGGCCAAGAAGGACGGCTTCGCCGACAAGTACCTGGCCAAGCTGCTGGGCACCCCCGAGCGAGAGATTCGCCAGCGCCGGCAGGCGATCGGCGTGGTGGAAGGCTGGCACGCGGTGCCCGTCAGCGGGGTGGAGAACGCCGCGTACTACTACTCCACCTACAACGCCCCCGACGCCGTGCCCACCAGCACCCGCCGCAAGGTGATGGTTCTGGGCGGCGGACCCAACCGCATCGGACAGGGTATAGAATTCGACTACTGCTGCGTCCATGCTGCTTTTACACTGCGGGACG
>JALHTV010000138.1 GCA_022866005.1 Phycisphaerae bacterium | reverse complement strand
CCATGGCGTATGGTGAGCACAAAGACTAGGGTAGCTAGGTAGAAAGCGATAGCGAGGCCGGCGAGCAACCCGGCGAACTTGCCGAGCAGGAAGACGGGGCGGCTGACCGGCTTGGAGATCACCGTCATCGCCGTGCGGTCGGCGATCTCGCGCGCCAGGGCCGAGGAGGCGATGAAGGCCGCCAGCAGCAGCCCCGCCACCAGCAGCGTGCTGACGCCCAGGTCCAGGAGCATCTTCTGGGCGCTGGCGTGATGCTGGCCGCCGGTGTCCATCGTCCACCCCGCCAGGGGCACGCTGGCCACCAGCACGCCGAAGGTCACCGCGATCAGCACCGCCGTGATGGGCTGGCGGACGGTCTGGGTGAACGTGTTCGCCGCAATGGACAGGAACCGTATCATATCCGCCTTCGCTGCCTGCACCGGCCCGACGCTGATTCTACGATGCCGCGGCGGCCGGGGTTGCCGGGGCGCCCGACGATTGTAGCGCCGCAGCCGACGCGCCGTCCAGAGAGACTCCCAAGATGACTGACCACAGACGCGGAAAGAACATCGCGATCGCCGGCGCCCTGCTCCAGGCGATCTTCACCGCCGTGCTGGTGGGGATCTTCCTGACCCTCCGGGCCGGCTCGGCCCTGTCGTGCCTGGTGTTCCTAGCCGGCGGGGGGGGCGTGTGGCTGATGGTGGCCCTGCTGTTCTACGTCCGCCAGCTCGAGCGCCGCGAGGCCAAGGAGCTGGAGGAGATCGCTGCAGCCGCCAAGGCCGGGACCATCTTCCAGGAGGAGCGCGCCGCGCTTCGTCCCGCGGCGGCGCGGCGGGCGTGGACCGAGAAGTGGATCGTGCCCGCCTTCACGCTCCTATGGGCCGGCTACCACGGTGCGATGGGCGTGTGGATCGGGAGGCGGATGCTGGCCGCCCTGGCCGAGACGTGGGGCCAACCGGCGCCTCCGGTCGACGGGGCGGCCCAGGCGGCGCTGTTCGCGACGCTGATCGCGTTCGTGGCGTTCCTGTTCAGCCGGTGGTGCCTAGGCCTAGCGGGCCCGGCGCAGTGGCGCTTGCTGCGGGCCGCCGGCAGCTATCTGTTTGCCAACGTCGTAGCCATCGCCGCGGTCGCGGGGGCGATGCTGGCCATCCACCAGGGCTACGGGCAGGTCGACCGGATCGTCGCCGCCGTCATCCCGCTGATCCAGATCGTCCTGGCGGTCGAGCTGCTGCTGAACCTCCTGCTGGACTTCTACCGGCCCCGCGTCGCCGGCCAGGAAGAGCGGTTCGCCTTCGACAGCCGCCTGTTCAACTTCATCGCCGAGCCGGGGCGCATCGGCCACTCCATCGCCGAGGCGCTGAACTACCAGTTCGGCTTCGAGGTCTCCCGCACGTGGTTCTACCAACTGCTCAGCCGGGCCTTCGTGCCGCTGGGGGTCGCCGGTGCGGCCGTGATGGTGGCGATGACGTCGCTGGTCGTCGTCGAGCAGGGCCAGCAGGTCGTGGTGCTGCACTGGGGAAGGACCAGCCCCGCCTGGAAGCCCCTGGGGGCCGGCATCCACCTCAAGTGGCCCTGGCCGATCGACACGATCCGGCGGTTCGACGTCACCGCCATCCACGAGATCATGCTCGGCACCGGGCGCGAACGCAGCGAGCAGGAGCGCCGAGACGCCATCGTCCGCCAGGGCACCTTCACGGGGCGCGAGCTGTACCTGTGGACCGCTGAGCACGGCAAGCGCGAGGAGAAGGACTTCCTGGTGGCCATCCCGCCCGACGTGTACCGCGCCGCCGGACAGGACCAGCGCCCGCCGGTCAGCATCATCAAGCTGGTCGTGCTGGTGCACTACGTCATCACCGACGTCTACAAGTACGGCTTCCAGGTGGCCGACGCCGACAAGCTGCTGGAGGCTGAGGCCTATCGCCAGATGGTCCGCTACTGCGCCAGCGCCACGCTGAATTCCCCCGCGGGCACCGGCCAGGACGACCGTCCCGAGGCCATCATGACCTACGGCAGCGGCCGGGCGGCGGAGGAGCTTCAACATCGCATCCAGGCCGCCGCCGACAAGCTGGACCTGGGCGTGCAGATCGTCTACGTGGGCCTGGCGGCCGTGCACCCGCCGGCCGAGGCGGCCCCGGCCTTCCAGGACGTCCTCAAGGCCGAACGCCGGGCCGACCGCCTGCGCTACGAGGCCGAGGCCGAGGCCAACCGCACCCTCGGCCGGGTCGCCGGAGACCCCGTCGCGGCGCTGAAGCTGGCGCTGGCCATCCGCACGCTGGAGGAGCTGGAGGCCCTCAGCCACCTGCCCGACAAGGCCGACGACTACGGCCGCGCCCTGTCCGAGTACACCCGCCTGGCGGCCAATGACCTGGCGGCCCTGGATGAGGAACTCGCCCGCGAGCGCCTGCTGGGCCAGCAGTCTCCGGCCAAGCAGCAGCTCCGCCAGGACCATCAGGAGCACCTGGAGCTGCTGCGAGGTCTGGCCGGAGGGGGCAAGGCGGACTACCCCGCCCTGATCGCCACCGCCCGCAGCCACGCCGACGGGCTGTTCGACGAGGCCAGCGGGCAGCCGGCGGCCTTGGTGGCCCAGGCTGTGGACTATCGCTGGACGCGGGAGATGGCCGAGCAGGCCCGCGCCGCCGCCTTCGCCCGCGAACTGCTGGCCTATCAGGCCAGCCCCAACATCTACATGCTGGACCGCTGGCTGGACGTGTGGGACGAGGTGCTGCCCGACCTCACCAAGTACGTGCTGGGCGTGGACCGCGAGAAGATCGAGGTGTGGCTCAACTGGGAGCGCATCCCGGGCGTGATGGAGGGCGCGCTGCCCGAGACCGCCGGCCAGAGGTAAACCGACCGTCACAACAGACGCAGAGGATCGCAACGATGAAAAGGCACTATGGGATGTTCCTGCTGGCCCTGGGGGTGGTGGCGCTGCTGCTGGTCAGCACCGTGGCCTATACGGTGGACTTCACGGAGTTCGCCCTGATCAAGACCTTCGGCCGGACCACCGCCCGGATCGACGGGCGCGAGCAGGCCGGGTTGAAGGTCAAGTGGCCCTGGCCCATTCAGCGGCTGGTCCGCTACGACGCCCGCACGGCCGTCTTCGAGGACACCGCCAACGAGGTGGCCACCAGCGACAAGCAGAACCTGCTGGTGACGATGTACTGCGCCTGGCGGATCGCCGACGCCGACCGCTTCAACCGCACCATCATCACGACTGCCTCGGCCCAGGAGCGCCTGCGCGATCTGCTCCGCAGCGCCAAGAAGGACGTAGTCGGCCGGCACCGCATGGAAGACCTCATCAACACCGATCCGGCCAAGATGCAGATCCCGGCCATCGAGGAGGAGGTCCTCGCCGCCGTGCGCAGCCCCGCCAAGGAGACCTACGGCGTGGAGATCGTCCGCGTGGGCATCAAGAGCCTGGGGCTGCCGAAGGAGGTCACCGCGGTCGTCATCGAGGCCATGAAGGAGGAGCGCCAGCGGGACGTTCGCAAGTTTGAGGCCGCCGGGGAGGCCCAGGCCACAGCCATCCGCGAGCGGGCCAAGGCCGCCGGCGGGCAGATCGTGGCGTTCGCCAACCGCAAGGCTGCCGAGATCCGCAGCGAGGGAGACCGGGCCGCCGCGACGTACTACAAGGAATTCGCCCGCAACGAGCGGTTCAGCATGTTCCTGCGGTCGCTGGAGTCGCTGCGGGCGGAGCTGGCGAGCAAGACCGTCATCCTGCTGGACGGCTCGGAGCTTCCGGCGGCGGAGTTCTTCCGCACGGGCCCGTCGCTGAAGCGCTTCGAGGGTGTGCCCGGCGAGGGCAAGCCGAAATAACCGAAGGCAAACCATGGTTGAGCTTTTCCATCATCACAGCCCCCGTCGCGACGACCGCGAGGCGCCCCTGGCGGCGACCGAGCCGGGCGACAAGAGCCTGGCCGACGCCCTGCGGGTAAGCTTCCGGTTGCTCTCGGCGATCATGCTGGTGGTGCTGTTCTTCTACATGCTCACCGGCGTCAAGAGCGTCGAGAGCTCCCAGGTGGGCCTCAAGAAGGTCTTCGGGCGCGTCGTGTCGGTGGTCCAGCCGGGGCTGGCCTACACCTGGCCGTTCCCCATCGGCAGCATCGACCTCATCAGCACGCGCGAACAGGAACTGTCTGTCAACGATTTCTGGATGTTCGAGACGCCCGAGCAGAAGGCCGCCGGCGACCTGCTCAGCCGCGAGATGGTCCCGCTGGACCTAGACCCCGCCCGCGACGGGGCACTGCTCACCGGCGACCGCAACCTTCTGCACGTCCGCCTGAGCTGCAAGTACGTGGTGGTCGACCCGCTGGCCTATCTGTCGCACATCGGCGACGACCCGTCGCGCCTGCGGGAGGTGGTCCGCTCGGCCGTGTGCCACGCGGCCATCCGCGCCGCGGCCTTCCAGACGGCCGACGGGTTGCAGCGGACCGAGCGGGCGGTCTTCACCGCGGCCGTCCGCCGCGAGGCCCAGGCGGAACTGGACGCCCTGGGCAGCGGCCTGGAGCTCCGCAGCGTGCTGCTGACAGATTCCACCTGGCCGCTGGGGGCGCTGAAGGCCTACATCGATGCCCAGAACGCCGTCAGCAGGGCCGAGCAGGCCCGCAACGCCGCCCGCGCCGAGGCCGAGAGGGAACTCAACGCCGCCGCCGGCGCCGGCTACCGCAGGCTGGTGGGCGACGTGGGCGGCTTCGCCCCGACCAGCCAGGAGGCCGCCGACAAAGAAGCCAATCTGATCGGCCAGTACGCCGCCGCGGTAGCCGCCGGAGACCCGGCCGCCGCCGCGGACCTGCTGACCAAGATCGACGACGTGCTTCGCAGCAACGAGACCGGTGGCCAGGCCGCGAGGATCATCGCCGAGGCCGAGGCCTATCGCACCACCACCCTCCAGAGGGTCAAGGGCCGCGTGGAGCGGTTCCGCGAGCTGCTGCCGGCCTACGAGAAGACCCCGGACCTGATGCTCCAGCGCCTCTGGATCGACGTCCGCCAGGCAATCCTGGACGCCCCGACCAACGAGAAGTTCTACCTCACCTTCGGGCCCAACAAGACGGTCTTGCGGATCAACCGCGACCCCAAGATCGTCGCCGAGATCGAGCGGGCCCTGAAGGCCAAGGACCAGAAGGACCGACAGAAGTAGCCCCAACCCCGGCCCCGGCACCGCCGTGGCAAGCCCGGCCGGAGGGCAGGCGCCCATGGGCCAGACCGACAACGCCGTCGTCGTGACCCGCAGGCTCACGAAGGTCTTCCGCGACTTCTGGCTTCGCGAGAAGGTCACCGCCGTCTGCGACCTGGACCTGGACATCCTGCCCAGGGAGGTCTTCGGGTTGCTGGGCCCCAACGGTTCGGGCAAGAGCACCACGCTGAAGCTGATGCTGGGGCTGCTGTTCCCCACGCGAGGGACGATCTCGGTCTTCGGCCGGCTGCCCACCGACGTGGCCACCAAGAGCCGCATCGGCTTCCTGCCGGAAGACTCGTACCTGTATCCCTTCCTGGACGCCCGCGAGACGCTGGACTTCTACGGGCGACTCTTCCACCAGCCCCGACGCCAGCGGATGGGCCGGATCGACATGCTGCTGGACATGGTGGGCCTGGCGAGCGTGGCCTACCGGCGGGTGGGCGAGTATTCCAAGGGCATGCAGCGGCGGATCGGGCTGGCCCAGGCGCTGATCAACGATCCGGACCTGCTGATCCTGGACGAGCCTACCAGCGGCATGGACCCCATTGGCACGCGGCAGTTCAAGGACCTCATCGAGACACTCGCCCTGCGCGGCAAGACGGTGATCCTGTCGAGCCACTTGCTGGCGGACGTGGAGGACGTCTGCGACCGCGTGTGCATCCTCTACGGCGGGCGGCGCCAGGCTCAAGGGGCAGTCGGCGAGCTGCTGGCCCACAGCGACCAGACGCAGCTGGTCACCCAGCGGCTGGACGACGCCACGCTGGAGGCCGTGCGCCGTCAGTTGGCCCAAGCGGGCAGGGACGTGCTGGAGGTCACCCATCCGCGCGACAAGCTGGAGGCGCTGTTCCTGCGGATCGTCCAGCAGGGCCAGGACCAGCGCATCGTCACCGGCGGCGCCTTGGCCGGGGGGCAGGTGGCTGAGTTCCTTCGAGGGCAGCCCCCCGCCGGCCGGGAGGTCATCGAGCAGCTTGTCACCCCCGCAGCAGCACCCCCGCAAGGACAAGAAACCTCCCCCGCCCCGGCGCCCCCGCAGCCGGCCGAGCAGACCCGCGAAGTCCTCGAGACGTTGACCTCGACGGCGCGCGACCAGGCCCCCCCGGAACCGCCCCAGGCCCCGCCCGCATCGGCCGAACCCTCTCCTCCCCAGCCCAGCCAGGCCGTGCTCGAGGAGTTGCTGGAGGGCGACAAGAAGCCCCCCGATCAGGAGCCCTAGCGATGCGCCGCATCTGGGCCGTCACGCGACAGACCTTCGCCCAATGCCTGCGCATGAAGGTAGCCGCGGCCTTCATCCTGCTGCTGGCCGTCGCCCTGGCGGCCATGCCCGCGCTGATGAAGGGCGACGGGACGCTCGCCGGGAAGATCCGCACGCTGCTGAACTACGGCACGACGTTGACGGCCCTGCTGCTGTCCACGGTGACCATCTTCGTGTCGGCGGCCGTCGTGGCCTCCGACGTGGCCGACAAGCAGGTGTTCCTGGTAGCCACCAAGCCCCTGCCCCGCTGGCAGTACGTGCTGGGGCGATGGCTGGGCGTGGTGATGTTGGACGTGCTGCTGCTGGGGTGCGCGGGCGGGGCGATCTACGTCTTTACGCAGGTGCTCCGCACGCGGCCGGCGCTGAACCCCGACGACCGCCGCGCGGTCGAGATGGAAGTCTTCACCGCCCGCCGGCGCGTCTCGCCCGCCCCACCGGACGTGACGGCGGCCGTGCAGGAGCGCGTCGCGCGGCTGAAGGACGAGGGCCGCTACTCCGATGCCCTGGAGGCCTACAAGCTCCGCACCCCAGGCGACCCCGACAAGGCCGAGCAGATGCTCCTCAACCAGGTCCGCGCGGAGGAGGCCACCGCCGTGCAATCGGTGCCCCTGGGCGGGGTGTTCCTGTGGCGGTTCGATGACGTCCGCGTCACCGGGCAGGAACGCACCGGCCAGGGTACCGTCACCGCCATCAGCCCCCAAGGCGACGCGTTGCGCATCGAGGCCGGTCCGCGCCTGCTGGGCGGTTTGGTCTACCAGGGGCCGGTCCGCGAGCAGGGCATCGACGGGCGCGTGAGCCGCCTGGAAGACACTTTCTTCGAGGTCCTGTTCAGCCTCGAAGACGCCCGGCGCAGCACGATCGCCACCCTCACCCCCGGGCGCCAGGTGGAGCTGATAGCCGACCCGACCATCCAGGTCAGCTTCAAGGTCTCCGCCGCCCAGAGTCCGCCGGAGAACATGCTGCCAGGCTTGTGGCAGGTCCTGAACCCCTCGACGGGGCTTTTCTACCAGGAATTCCGCCGCGACAAGGCCTCCCAGCCTCATACGCTGACGCTCTCAGCCCGGACGGTCGATTCCCAGGGCCGCACGGAGATCCGCTACGTCAACATGCCGTTCGATGTCTCCGGGGCCGGTACCAGCGTGACGATCTTGAGCAGCGATGTAGCCGTGCTGTATCGCCTGGGGGGTTTTGAGTGGAACTACCTCAAGGCGCTGGCGATGGTCCTGATGCAACTGATGTTCCTGGCCGCGGCGGGGGTGTTTGCCGGAACGTTCTTGTCCTTCCCGGTGGCGTGTCTGGTAGTGTTTGCGGCGCTGCCGCTGGGCATGGCCATGGAGTTCATGACCATGGCCACCACGGTCAGCCCCATCGAGGCCCACCCGGCGATGAAGCAGATCGGCGCAGCGGCCCTGGCGATCGTGAAGATGCTGCTGCCGGACCTCACCCAGACCAACCCCTCGGAGTCCCTGGTGGGCGGGATGAGCATCGCCTGGGCCACCCTCGGCCGGGCGGCTGCGTTGACCGTCGGCCTGCGGGCGGCTGTGGTGCTGGGGGCGGCGTGCCTGGTCTTCTCCAGGCGCGAATTGGCCCGGGTGCAGGTGTAGCGCCCCCATCGACTCCCCGGCGCCGGCGTAGTAAACAAGAGAGCTCCCAGAGGCAGGCGTGATCCGTCATCCGAGAGTCATTCAGATGCTTTGGTTCGTCGCCGCAGCCGTGCTGCTGGCGGCGGCGGGACAGCTCCAGCCTGTCCTGGTCAAGCTGGGAAGCTCCTACGAGCTGGTCCAGGACAGCTCCCCCGGTGGCAGCGATCTGGAGGCCCTGCTGACCATCGCCCCCGGAGGGCTGCGGGCCCCGGTGGTCAACTACCTGTGGATCCGCGCCGAGGATCTCAAGCAGAAGGGCAAGTTCTACGACGCGATGCAACTGGCCGAGCTGATCTGCTCCCTCCAGCCGTACTTCCCGGGCGTCTGGTCGTTCCACTCCTGGAACATGGCCTGGAACATCTCCGTGGCCACGCACACCCCCGAGGAACGCTGGATGTGGGTAACCAACGGCATGCGCCTGCTGCGAGACCGGGGCGTGCCGAAAAACCCGCGGTCGCTGATCCTCTACAAGGACCTGGCCTGGGTGTTCTTCTCGAAGATGGGCAGCAACCTCGACGACATGCACGTCGTCTACAAGCAGCGCTGGGCTGCCGAAATGCAGCGCCTGCTGGGCAGCCCGCCGCAGGACCAGACCTCCGAGGTGATCGACGCCTTCCGCCCCATCGCCTCGGCCCCGGTGGACAAGGCGCCCCCCCGCCAGGGCCGCCAGGACATCCAAGCCGACCAGCTCGCCCTCGTCACGGCGGATCCCAGCGTCGGTGAGTACGTCCGGCTGCTGGCCGACCAGGGCGTCACGGTCGGCTGGAGCCTGCTGGACGCCTACAACCGATTCAGCCGCGACTCGGCTGTCGAGATCGTCCGCCTCCAGCCGCCGACGGTGAGCACGCCCGCGGAGCGCGCCATCTCCGACTTGATCAACAGCCCCGACCACGCCGCCGCCCGCGGGAAGCTGCTGGCCTTCGTGCGGGCGCAACTCCTGTGGAACGTCTACCGCATGGACCCCTCCTGGATGCTGGCGATGATGGAGAAGTACCAGGCGCCCATCGACTGGCGGCTGGTCTGGCCGCACGGACTGTACTGGGCCAGCTACGGGTTGAAGGCCAGCAACGACGTGCCCATCGACAAGATCGACGCCATCAACACCGACCGCATCTCCCTGGGGTGCCTCAAGGCGCTCACGGCCGCCGGGCGGATGACCTACCTCCAGAACCCCGACCGCCCGGAGCAGCCCTCGGTGGACTGGTACGGCGACTGGCGCTACATCGACGCGACGCACCAGGAGTACCTGGCCACCATCGAGGCCTACTCCAAGGCCTCCCAGACCGAGTTCGAGCAAAACGCCTACCGCACCGGACACATCAACTACCTCGTCCTGGCCATGCAGATGCTCTACGTGCAGGGCAAGGTGTCCAAGGCCGAGTACTATTACGACTGGATCCGCGAGCACTACCACCCCGAGGGCGAGGACTGGACCCAGCCCATGGAGGGCTACCTCCTGGAGAACATCAACCGCGACAGCATGGTCAGCGAGGACATCGCCCGCACGCACATCACCGCGGCCCTCCAGATGGCCTACGTGTTTCTCGCCGCCGGGGACTTCAACGCCTACCAGGGCAACATGCGCTACGCCCGGCGGGTCTACGACGTCTACCAGGGCGGCAGCAAGTTTGCCCGCATCCGCCTGCGGCCGCTGGAGTCCATCGCCAGTTACATCGCCGCGGCCGTGCTGACCGAACCGTACTGCGTCGGCTACCACCTGTCGTTGATCCAGCGCTCGCAGCTCTACGGGCGGCTGGACGACGCCACGCGCGTGCTGGCGTACGACCGCCTGGCAGGGTCCAAGCTGCTGCGCGACCAGTGCGACCGCGAGGGGCTGGACTTCGACAAAGCCTTCCCCGCGCCAGCCGGCCTGCAAGAGTACCGCCAGCAGCAGCGACAGCAGATGCTCCCCGGCCAGCAGCCCGCCCCTCAGGAACTCCCGGCGGACTAGACGAGGGTGGACGTCTCGGCCGGCAGATGGATGCGCTCCCCGTGGTCGCCGACCAGGACCAATCCCTCCAACGGGTGGATGTCCACGGCCCGACCGACGTAGCGATGCCCGCCGCACTGGACGGTCAACCGCTCGTGGATCATGCCGCACCGCGACAACCAGGCCTCCCGCAGCTCCTCCAGACGGCGGTCCTCGATGCATTCGACCCACGCATCCAGGCGACGCAGGACCGCGCGGGCGACTTCGATGCGCTCGACCGGCTCGCCGACCCGCTCGGCCAGGCTCGTGGCCGGGGCAGCCAGGCGAGAGGCGGGCGGGCAGGCGTTGGTGTTGATGCCGATCCCGACGACGACCGCCCGGCCACTCGGGGCCGCGCTGAGCTCCACCAGCACCCCGGCGGCCTTCCGGCCGTCGATCAGCACGTCGTTGGGCCACCTCAGCCCGCAGAAAAGGTTCAGGAGCTGGTCCACTCCCTCCGCGACGGCCAGGCCCGCCACGATCGTCACGGCCTCATGGGCCAGGCGCTCACCGCGGTCGATCAGCAGGACGCTCATCAGGACGTTGGTGCCCGCCGGGCTGATCCACCGCCTCCCTAGGCGCCCGCGTCCCTTACGCTGCGACTCGGCCAGCACCGCCAAGCCGTCGGCGTGCTTCTGGCGCGCGGCATCGCGGGCGACGTTGTTGGTCGAGTCCACCTCGTTGAAGCACAGGACATGCCGGCCCACGCGCCGCGTGCCCAGCTCGTGCTCGATCAGACGAGCGTCCAACGCCACCGGGCGGACCAGCCGCACCCCCTGGCCCGGAGAGACCTCCACCTGCTGCCCCCGCCGACGCAGTGCCACCAGGGCCTGCTCCCCCGCGGCGGCAGAGGCCCCGGCGGCTGCGGCAAGCTCGTGCATCGTGACGAATCCCTCGCGGCGCTCGTACAGCAGCCGCAGCAGCTTGTCGGCGACGGTCGCATGGGCATGGGTGGACATGGCCTGGGCCCTTTGGAAGTGTGACCTCCGCACCTACCGCCCGGTGACCGTCACCAGAAACGCCCGGCCGCGCGGCCCGTCGAACTCGCAGAAGTACACCGCCTGCCACGTGCCCAGGACCATCTGCCCGGCGGTCACCGGCAGCGTCTTGCTGCACCCGACGATCGAGCTTTTGGCGTGAGCGGCGCTGTTGCCCTCGGTGTGCTCGTAGACATCCAGGCGCCAGGGCACGATGCGGTCCAGGACCGCCAGGATGTCGTGGACCACGTCCGGGTCGGCGTTCTCGTTGATCGTCACGCCGGCGGTGGTGTGCGGCACGAAGACGGTGACCGTTCCTTCCTTCACACCGGAGGCGGCGACGGCCTGGTGGACGCGGTCGGTGATGTCCACCATCTCATCGCGCGTGTGGGTGCGGACCTCGAATCGCTGCGTGTGCATGGGGCTATCCATAGCGGATTCGCACGCTTCAGGCAAGCGCGCGACCTGGCGCCGGTGGAATCCAGGCCACGGCGAAGGCTACAGCCCGCGGAGGGAGAGGTAGACGTCCGCGGAGCGATAGCGTCGCCACAAGTACACGGTCCCGTACGCCGCCGCCAGGCGCGGGCGGTGTTCCAGCACGTCTTGGAGGCTCTGCACCTTGGGCACGACCACCAGGACCCGGCGGCACCGGTCCTGAAGGTAAGGAATAAAGTGCCTCGACTCGCGGCTGAGGATCACCTCGTAGTACGCCAGGGGCGCCCAGGAGCTCAGTTCATAGTCCCACGCCAGACCGGTCTGCCCGTCGGCCAGCTCTAAGGCGTCGGTAACGATGGCGCGGGCGTCGACCAGGGCGCATTCTCCCAAGACCCTTCGGTCGGGCTGGCACAGCCGCCAAACGGGATCCATGCTGGCTGCGGCTACGGCAAGCAATATCGCCGCCGCTCCCGCGCCCCTCAGCCACCCTGGCCGGATCCGGTACCCCAACTCCGCCAGGCCGCAGGAGGACACGGCCAGCAATAGCGGCAAGGCAAATAACCACAGCCGCGCGAACGGCACGATCCGCTGCGCCAGCGCCAGGCCGGGCAGCACCACCGCCACCACCAGCGGTAGCAGGTAGAAGGCCCGCCGCCTCCGCACACCCACCGCCCCCGCCGCCACCAGGCCCCCACCCGCCAGGACCCACCAGGGCCAGGAGGTATCCCGCGCCCATTCCGCAAGCGCCTCGACGGTCACGCCCGGCAGTCTAGCCGCGGCCTCGGCAAACGGCCTGGAGCCGATGATCGGGTTGGCGACCATGCCATACAGCCCGCTGCCGTAAACGACGATCGGGGAGGCTCGAGCGGCGGGGTCATCCTCGGTGGCGACCAGGCCCGTGGCGCGGAGGACCGGCAGGTACAGCAGGAACCCAAGCACCGCCGACGCCACCAGCACCGCGACCGTCCGCCGCAGCACCAGACCCCTGGCGGGTCGCCCGCCCGGCCCAAGGAATGCCCCAAGCAGCAAGACCGCCGCCAAGACGATCATCGGGTAGACCATGACGGGGATGTTCAACAGCCCCAGCGCCGCGATCACGATCCAACAGATCCACGGCCCGGCGGGCCTGGCATCGCGGCAGATTCGCACGGTCCGCTCAGCCAGGATCACCGCGCTGAGGCAGAACAGGGTGTAGCCTCGGGCGTTGACGGAGTAGTCCACCAGGATGCTGGAGCAGGCCACAAAGGCCGCGGCCACCAGCCCGGCCAGGCGCCGGTGCGAGAGGACCGTCGCCAGATGTCCCGCGGCCGGGATCAGCGCCACCCCGGCAAGGAACGCGGGCATCCGCAACGCCACCGGCCCGTCGCCCGCCAGCCACGAGGCCAGCGCCACCAGCACCGTGTGCAGGATGTGGTTGTTCGGCGCCGAGTAGACAAGAGCGGCCGAGAGCTTCCGCGGCAAGACGTAGAACAGAAAGGTCCAGCTCTCGTCATACCGCATCGGATGTCTCAGCCAGATTGCCCGAAGGGCCACTCCCGCCGCCGTCAGCAAGGCCAAGGCCAGCAGGTAGACCCACCGAGGCATCTCACCGGGTGCCTCGGCCGGGGCGGCCTCCAGCGGCAAGGGCGTCGCGTCGCGCGCAGGGCGGTCGGCCTGCGCGGGGGCAAGTTCTGGGTGAGTTCGCTTGGAGTCCGTCACGACGGTCAGTTCTAAGCGCAGCGCGAGGTGATGGCAAGGCGCTCGCAGGCGGCGAAGGAAGCCCCCGCCGTCAGGCGGGGGATGGCATTGCCCTCGGATGGCAACGATCGAACTTCGGACACCATCCCCGTGCCTGCCTACCGGTAGGCAGGCTGACGCACGGGGGTTCAATGACCCATCCCTGTAGCGTGAAAGAAAGCGGCGGGACGCGCTAGTCGCGCATCCCGCCGCCGTCTTGACCAATCGACCCTGCTTCGCCCTTGCGGCTACGCAGGGCAGGCCGATCGACCAGTTCACGAGTTAACGAGCCTGCCTGCCGGCAGGCAGGTTAACCAGTTAACCAGTCAACGGTCGTTTAGTACATGTCCTCCATGCCGCCGCCGGGGGGCATGGGGGGCCTTTTCTTCTCGGGGATCTCGCTGACGACCGCATCGGTGGTGAGCAGCAGGCCCGCCACCGACGCGGCGTTCTGGAGGGCGCACCGCTCGACCTTAGTGGGCACGATCACGCCGGCCTTCACCAGGTCACAGTACTTGCCCGCCAGGGCGTCGTAGCCGAAGTTGATCTCGGTGCTCTCCATCACCTTGGCCGCGACGATGCTGCCGTCCAGCCCGCTGTTCTCGGCGATCTGCTTGATGGGCGAGACCAACGCCCTGCGAACGATGTCCACGCCGGTCTTCTCGTCGTCGCTGTCGCACTTGACCTTATCCAGGGCCTTGAGCGCCCGCAGCACGGCCACGCCGCCGCCCGGCAGGATGCCCTCCTCGACCGCGGCCCGGCAGGCGTGCAGGGCGTCCTCGACGCGGCCCTTCTTCTCCTTCATCTCCACCTCGGTGGCCGCCCCGACGTTGATCTGGGCGACCCCGCCCGCGAGCTTGGCCAGGCGCTCTTCCAGCTTCTCGCGGTCATAGTCGCTGGTGGTGATGTCCAGCTCGTGCTTGATCTGCTCGATGCGCCCCTTGATGTCGGCACTGGTGCCGCCGCCCTCGATGATCGTGGTGTTGTCCTTGTCGATGCGGACCAGCTTGGCCGTACCGAGGTCGGACATCTGGATGTTCTCCAGGCTGATGCCCATGTCCTCCATGACGGCCTTGCCTCCGGTGAGGGTGGCGACGTCGCGGAGCATGTCGTTGCGGCGGTCACCGAAGCCCGGGGCCTTCACCGCGCAGCACTGGAGGGTGCCGCGCAGCTTGTTCACGACCAGCGTCGCCAGCGCCTCGCCCTCGATGTCCTCGGCCACGATCACCAGCGGCCGGCCGGACTGGGCGATCTTCTCCAGCAGGGGGACCAGGTCCTTGACGGCGGAGATCTTCTTCTCGTGGATCAGGACGTAGGGCTTCTCCAGGGTGCACTCCATCGTCTCGATCTTGTTGACGAAGTGCGGGCTGATGTAGCCCTTGTCGAACTGCATGCCCTCCACCAGCTCCACGGTGGTCTCCAGGCCCTGGCCTTCCTCGACGGTGATGACGCCGTCCTTGCCCACCTTGTCCATCGCCTGGGCGATCATCTGGCCGATCTCGGCGTCCTGATTGGCGGCGCAGGTGCCCACCTGGGCGATCTCCTTGGAGCTCTTGATGGGCTTGGAGAGCTTCTGGAGCTGACCGACCACCGCCTCGATGGCCTTTTCGATCCCTCGTTTGAGCTGCATGGCCTTGGCACCGGCGGCGATGTTCTTCAGGCCTTCCTCAAAGAGGCTCTCGGCGTAGATCGTCGCCGTGGTCGTGCCGTCGCCGGCGACGCTGGAGGTCTTGCTGGCTACCTCCTTGACCATCTGCGCGCCCATGTTCTCGTTGGCGTCTTCCAGCTCGATCTCCTTGGCGACGGTCACGCCGTCTTTGGTGACCATCGGGGCACCGAAGCTCTTCTCCAGCACGACCACTCTCCCGGTGGGCCCCAGCGTCACCTTCACCGCGGCCGCGAGTTGCTTCACGCCGCGGCGAATGCTCTCGCGGGCCTCTGCGTCGAATACGATCTTCTTCTTTGCCATGGTGTCTTAAGCTCCTCTTGCGTTCGCGTTGGGGTTTTTTAGGTCCGCACGTCCCCGCTGGCCAGCCGCGCGGCGCCAGGCGCCACAGGCCGGGGCGGGGCGGATAGCGCGTCAGTCCAGGATCGCCAGGATCTCCGACTCATCCATCAGAACGTATTCCTCTCCGGCCACCTTGATCTCGGTGCCGGCGTAGCTGGCGAACAGGACCTTGTCGCCCTTCTTGACCTGGAAGGCCGCTCGTTTGCCGTCCTCCAGCAGCTTGCCGTCCCCGACGGCCAGGACGGTGCCCTTCTGGGGCTTCTCCTTGGCGGTGTCGGGCAGGACGATGCCGCCCTTGGTCTTGGTCTCGGCCTCCAGGCGCTTCAGGAGGACCTTCTCACCCAGCGGACGAATCTTCGGTGCAGCCTTGGCCATGTTGGGACTCCTTCTTGCCTGTTCTTCCAGAACGACTCAACCGAACGAACGGCTTCACCACAGAGGGCACCAAGAAGGCTCAGGACGAGCACAAAGCACTTCAAGATGCTGCCGGGCCCAATCCTCTGTCTGTCCCTTCTATTCTCTGTGTCCTCTGTGCTCTCTGTGATTCACGTCGTGGCCTTCCGTCCTCAGAAGGCGATGCTGGCGCGGCCGGGGATTACGGCGTCGCGTCGCGCTCGCGAAGCATCTGGTCCAGCCGGAGCATCATGCGGTGGATCTGGCGCAGCAGCTCCTCCAGCGCCAGCGGTCGAGTGACCACGCTGAAGGCGGCCAGACGCATCGCCTCCTCCAGAAGCCTGCGGTCGTTGCGACTGGTGACCACCACCACCGGCAGCAGTGCGTCGACCCGGCGGACCATCCGCAGCAGGTGGATCACGTCCACCGACCAGCGGGCGGCCTCATCCAGCACGGCGGCATCGGCCAGGCCGGATTCGACCACCTCCAGCAACTGGCTGTCGCTGTCGACCTGATAGGCCGTCAGCCACTGGGGGCCTACAATCCGCCTCAGCGACGGCAGCCAGCCCTCGGCCTCGCCGCTGACGACCAGGCTGAAAGGCCCTCTGCCTCGCGTCCATCTCTGCGTCGCCGTCGTGACCATCTGGACTGCCCACTGGGGTGGCCTGGATACACGACCACCCGCCACAAAACCAAGCAACGATAGTGCCACGAATCGTATCCCCATGCTGCAAAAGGCGTTGCAAACTTCCTGGGCCTCATGAGACCGCGTGCGAAGCTGCCTGGGCTGTCGCCCCAGGCCAGGTTGGTCTGCTCTATTGGCAGGTCGCAGGGAGCCGCAGCGGTTGCGGCGGAGAGCTATTCGAGCAGTTCACCGATGGCGCGGATGATCCTGTCCGGGCGGATGGTGCAACCCGGCGGCAGGCCTGCCCGGGCCGCGTCGCACCAAATGCTGTAGATCCCCACCCGTTGCGGGCCGGCAACGTCCCACTCCAGGTTGTCCCCCACGGACCAAGCCGCCGAGGCCCCCCGGACACCCAAGTCGTCCAACGCCCGGCGGAAGACGGCCTCGTCGGGCTTGCCGATACCGACCTCTTCCTCGATCAGGATAGCCTTGAAGAACCGCTCCAGGCCGAAGCGGGCGATCTTCTGGCGCTGCTTGGCCGCCTCCCCGTTCGTCACCAGGGCTATCTTGACCCCGGCCGAGGCGAGGCGCTCCAGCGTCGCCTCCGCGCCGGGGAGGAGGGCGAACAACTCCGTCCGCCGACGGCTGAAGGCGTCTGCGATCGCCGCAGCCGAGAGCCCCTGAGGATTGCCCAGGTGATCCAGGGCCAGCGCAACGATGTCCCGATAGGCCTGATCCTGGCTCAGCCGCCCGGCCTTGTGCCGCTGCGGGTCCGACCAGTACCACCGGCGGACGGCCTGGATGGCCTGGTCCAGGTCCTCCCCGGTCACGGTCGGGCAACCGGCGGCCGCGTCCCGACACACCTCTGCCCATGTCTGGGTGTTGGCTGAACGGTAGGCCATGATCGTGTCGTCCAGGTCGAAAAGGATCGCCTCTGGCAGCATCACCGCCCCTTCCCATGGGTAGCCCGACCGCCGGGGCCGAAACGAGTATTCTGCCACGGGGGCGGCGGGTCGGCAAGAACGTGCCGCAAACGGCCACCAAAAAGCTGCAAGAAGCCCTTGACCGTCCTGGGCACCGACGCTAGTTTACGTAACTCGCGCAGGCGGCGGGGAGAGCGTTTCTCCGCGCCGACGATGCAGTTGCGCGAAAACCCCTTTGGCAGTGTCGACCTCGTTGCCCGGATGCCCCTGGCCATGAATCCGGGCCGAATGGAGAGGTGCACACTTGGCGGACCATTTGGTGAAGCAGCTTATCGACGCGGGGATTCACTTCGGGCACCGGGCCAGCCGGTGGAACCCGAAGATGAAGCCCTACATCTTCGGCAAGCGGAACCTCATCCACATCATCGACGTCAAGGAGACCCTCAAGGGGATCCTGCTGGCGAAGAAGTTCCTCACGCAGGTCGTCGCGGGCGGCAAGGACGTGCTGCTGGTCGGCACGAAGCGCCAGGCCCGCAAGGCCGTCGAGGAACACGCCAACGCGATCGGCATGCACTTCGTCGTGGATCGCTGGCTGGGCGGCACGCTGACCAACTTCCGCGAGATTCGCAAGCGCGTCGGGCGGCTGGACCAGCTCGAGCAGCTTGAGGCCGACGGCATGCTGGACACCTATTCCAAGAAGGAAGGCTCGGCCCTGCGCCGGGAGATCCGCAAGATCCGCCGCAATCTGGGCGGGATCCGCAAGATGGAGCGCATGCCCGGGGCGATGTTCGTCGTCGACCAGCGCCGCGAGATCAACGCCGTTCGCGAGGCCCGCAAGGTGGGCATCTCCGTGGTCTGCCTGCTGGACACCGACAGCGACCCCGACCTGGTGGACATCCCCATCCCCGGCAACGATGACGCCATGCGGGCGATCGAACTGATCGTCAAGGAACTGTGCGAGGGCATGGCCGCGGGTCTGGGCCTGCGAGCCAAGGCCGCCGCCGAGGGAGAGCAACCCGCCGCTCCGCGCCGTCGCAGCCGCCAGGCCACCGCCCGGGCCGGGGAGCCTGCATCGGCCGAGGCCGCGACGACCGAGGCCGAAGGCGGCGAGGCTGCCCCAGCCGAACCGCCCCCCGTCGCCCCGGCCGACTCAGCCCAGGCGTAGTCCGCATCGAGCATCAACACCGCGCGGCAGGACGCCGACTGCACGCGCGACGCGCATCAGGAGTGATCATGGCAGAGATATCCGCCGCCGCTGTAAAGGCCCTGCGCGAGCAGACCGGCCAGGGCATGATGGAGTGCAAGAAGGCCCTCCAGGAGGCCCACGGAGACGTCGAGGCCGCCAGGGACCTGCTCCGCAAGAAGGGCCTGGTCACGGCCGAGCGAAAGGCCCACCGGGCCACCAGCGAAGGCCTGATTGCCGTGAGCCTGGACACCGAGAAGACCTCCGGTGCGATGGTCGAGGTCCGCTGCGAGACGGACTTCTGCGCCCGCAACGAGGTGTTTCGCGCGACGGTCGCCAAGGTGGCCACCCTCGCGGCCGGTGGCGCCGACGGACCCATCGAACCGACGCCCGCCATGACGGCGGCCGTCCAGGAGGCCCTGGCCAAGATCGGCGAGAACATGACCTGCGCCCGGGCGATCAAGATCTCCGCCCCGCGCGTGGGCGCCTACATCCACCACAACGGCAAGGTCGGCGTGCTGGTCGGCGTCGAGGGGCCCATCGAGGAGCCGATGCTGGCGGACCTGTGCATGCACATCGCCTTCGCCGACCCGGTGGGCATCACGACCGGCGACGTGCCGGCGGGCCTGGTCGCCAAGGAGCGGGAGATCGCCACCGCCCAGGCGGCCGACAGCGGTAAGCCCCCCAACATCGCCGAGAAGATGATCGCCGGCAAGGTCGCCAAGTTCCTGGCGGCCAACGCATTGCTGGAGCAACCGTTCATTCGCGACGACAAGAAGAAGGTCAAAGACGTGCTGGGCGCCGTCAAGGTCAAGGCCTTCGCGCGGTTCGCCGTCGGGCAATAAACTCAGGGACAACATGGCTAAGCAGGCTCGGTACAAGCGGGTGCTGCTGAAGATCTCCGGGGAGGCCCTGGGGGCTTCCGGCGGCACCGGCATCGACGCGGGCGCGCTGAAGTACCTCATCGGCGAACTGCTGCCCGTGGCGGACATGGGGGTGCAGACGGCCGTCGTGGTCGGCGGGGGCAACATCCTCCGGGGCCGGCACCTGGCCGACAACCCCGCCATCCGCCGCACCACGGCCGACTACATGGGCATGATGGCCACCGTGATGAACGCCCTGGCCTTGCAGGACAGCCTGGAGGCCCGCGGCGTGAGCGTGGCGGTGATGTCGGCCATCGCCATGCCCTCGGTCTGCGAGACGTGGAACCGCCGCGATGCCCTGGCGCACCTGGGGGCCGGGCACCTGGTGCTGCTGGCCGGCGGCACGGGCAGTCCCTTCTTCACCACCGACACCTGCGCGGCCCAGCGGGCCTGCGAGCTGGAAGCGGACGTGCTGTTCAAGGCCACGAAGGTCGACGGCGTGTTCGACCGCGACCCGATGACCGACCCCGCCGCCAAGCGCTACGACCGCCTGACCTACCAGAAGGTCCTGGCCGACAGGCTGGGCGTGATGGACCTTACGGCCATCTCGCTGTGCATGCAGGCGAAGATCCCCATCGTGGTCTTCAAGCTCTCCGAGCCGGGCCGACTCGCCGAGGCGGTCGCCGGAAAGCCCATCGGGACGATCGTCACGGGCTGAGCGCGGAGGCCGCCATGGGCACGGACGACATTCTGCTGGAAGTCGAGGAGAAGATGGACTCGGCCGCGGAGTATCTGCGCAAGGAGTTCCGCGGCATCCGCACGGGGCGGGCGTCGGCGGGGCTGGTGGACCACATCAAGGTGGACTACTACGGCTCGCCCACCGAGCTGCGGCAACTGGCCAGCATCGCCACCCCCGATCCGACGCTGATCGTCATCAAGCCCTTCGACCCCGGCAGCCTGAAGGACATTGAAAAGGCCATCTTCGCCTCCAACATCGGCATCACGCCCAGCAACGACGGCAAGCTCATCCGCCTGGCCGTGCCGTCGCTATCGACCGAGCGCCGCCAGCAACTGGCTGCTCAGCTCAAGAAGCTCTCCGAGGCTAGTCGCGTGTCCATCCGCAACGTCCGCCGCGACGGCAACAAGGAGATCGACCGCCAGGAGGAAGAATCACTCCTGACCGAGGACCAGGCCAAACGCGCCAAGGACGAGGTCCAGAAACTCACCGACCAATACGAGCAGAAGGTCAGCGAGATCCTGGCGGCCAAGACCAAAGAGGTCCAGGAAGGCTAACTGGCCTCGCGCGCCCCATCCGCCGGAAAGTCCCCGGGCAAGCGCCCGGGCAAGCCCCCGAGAAGCCCCCGGCATAAGCCGGGGGATATGTCCAGACTTCCTACCTCGTCCCCGACCCGGCCGTAAGGTATACTCGCGCCACTACCGAGGGAGTAGCTCAAGCGGTAGAGCAACGCACTTTTAATGCGTAGGCTCTGGGTTCGAGTCCCAGCTCCCTCAGTCTTCGTTCGCCGCTGGT
>JALHTV010000137.1 GCA_022866005.1 Phycisphaerae bacterium | reverse complement strand
GTCTGGCAGAGATCCAGACGTCGGGCCAGGAAGCGGCGTGCCCGATAGGCCCCGGGGCTCGCCGTCGGGCAGGCCCACGCCCCGGTTGGCGATGTGGATGACGCAGCGGACCTTGGTCGTTGCGACTGGTGGCGGGCATTCGACCGCGTCACCTGCCCCGACGTGTGAACCTGGGCTTTGCCCAACCCCGCGTACTGTGCTTTCGACGGCTGCGCCAGAAATCGTCCTTCTGCTGCTGGGGCGTGGCAGGTTTGTGCGCGGCATGGGCAGCCTGGCCGGTTCGCGCCGAAACCTGCCTGGGGTGCAGTCCGCCCTCCGCAATCACCGGCGCTGCCGTCTTGATCGAGTGGTGCAGCACGGGAATGGCCTTGCCCAGCAATCGCTCGATCTCGCGCAGATCGTCGCGCTGCTCCTCGCTACAGAAGGAGATGGCCTGGCCACGAGCCCCTGCCCGGCCGGTCCGCCCGATGCGGTTAACGTACGTCTCGGCCACGTTGGGCAGATCGTAATTGAACACATGCGAGATATTGTCGACGTCCAGGCCGCGGGCGGCAATGTCACTGGCGACGAGCACGCGCGTTTTGCCGGCCTTGAAATTCGCCAGGGCCCGTAGGCGGGTGTTCTGAGACTTGTTGGAATGCATGGCCTCGGCGACGATGGCGGCGTGGGCCAGCCGACGGACCACCTTGTCGGCCCCGTGTTTGGTGCGGGTGAACACCAGGGCCCGCGTGATCTGAGGATCCTGGAGGAGGTGCTCTAGCAGCGCCGGCTTGCTCTGGGGGTCAACGAAATACAGGGCCTGCTTCACCGTGTCGGCTGCCGGAGACTCCGCCGCTACTTTGACCTGCACCGGCTTCTGAAGGATCGTCTCGGCCAGCGCGCGGATTTCGCCGGGCATGGTCGCCGAGAACATCAGCGTCTGTCGGCGGGCGGGCAACTGCGCGATCACGCGGCGGATGTCATGGATAAAGCCCATGTCCAGCATGCGGTCGGCCTCGTCGAGGACGAATATCTCCACGTCGCGCAGGGATAACAACCGCTGGTTGAGCAAATCCAGCAGCCGCCCCGGCGTGGCCACCAGGATGTCCACTCCGCGATGCAATGCATGGGTCTGTGGACCTTGTTTCACGCCGCCGAAGATGACCGTGTGCCGCAATCCCATGTGCTGACCGTACACGCGGAAACTCTCGCCAATCTGAGCGGCCAGCTCGCGCGTGGGCGTCAGGATCAGCGCGCGGATCGGCCTGGAATGGCTGGCAGCCCCTGCGTGCCCGGACGACTTGGGAATCGTCGCATGTCCGTGCAACCGCTGGAGGATCGGCAGCGCGAAGGCGGCCGTCTTGCCGGTTCCCGTCTGGGCGCAGCCCAGAAGGTCCCTGCCCTCCAGCACGTGGGGAATGGCTTCTTGCTGAATCGCGGTGGGAATCGTGTAACCTTCGGAATGGACAGCGCTAAGCAGCGGTTGGATAAGCCGTAGCGTCTTGAATGGCATGGGGCGGTTTCAACTCTCTTGTCACTTTCTGAGCATCGGACGCGCGAACAATCACCGCGCAAGCCCGACTTGTAGCAGCAATGCCAGTAAGGCACAACGAACTTGTTTCAAAGTTTCAAAGACCCCCTCTGATCTTGTGGGGCGCGTGCCCCCGCTCACACGATTCACCGTTGGGCGTGGCTCGCACTGTCGTTCGCCCGAGATCTCAGGACAATCAGGCGGCTTGGCGGTAGTCGTGGTTGAGCAGCCCTCACCGAGCCAAACCGCATCCCCGCACTGCATCAAACGCTCCAACTTGGCGATGAAACATTCGCCGTTCTGGGTGACCAACTCGGTGCCATACGGCAGTCCACCACAGGCGGGAAACGACGCGATTGTCACCTATTGGCACAACCGGCCGCGAACGGAGGCTGTCGCGCAAGGCTTTGACGGGTTGCGACTTCGGGAAGGCTGTCGCGTCCTGACACTTCCTGACATGAAAGCGGGCGAAGGGATTCGAACCCTCGACGTCCAGCTTGGGAAGCTGGCATTCTACCGCTGAATTACGCCCGCACTCACCACCGCTCCGCGGCGCATCGGGCCCTCGGGCCAGTCCCGCCGCGGGGGCTTCTCCGGGCCTGGGTCTACGTTCCTATCGGCCGGCCGTCTCGGCGGCCTCGGCCCCGCGGCGAACCGGTCGCCCGGTTCGCTGGGCCAGCAGGCTGCTCACCGACACGTAGAAGAACCCAAACGTGAAGATCGCCAGGAAGGGCGTCAAGACGGCGGATTGTCGGTCGATCGCACCAATCACGGTGCAGACCAGCATGTACACCCCGTAGAGCATCTCCACGTAGGGCAGCCAGTCCCTCCTGGACCGCCCGGGCGGCAGGCTCACGGCCAGGCGCCCGCGGCGGCCACCGTACTTGGGCGTCCGCACGAACTCGCTCTTGCGCTTCAGGAACGCCTCCAGCAGCGCCTTGGTATTGGACAGGCACAGCCCCACGCCCAGGGCCATCATGATCGGCAGGTACTTCACCGTGCCGCGCCACCCGCCCGTCAGCTCGCGCTGCGAGGCGCAGTAGAACACCGCCGCCGACAGCGTGGCCAGGACGAACACCCCGATGTCCACCCCCGCCCGCCACAGGGGATTCTCGCCCGGCAGGTGCCGCAGGCCCATCGCCGGCAGCATCAGCGTGACCATGATGGCCATGTACAGGTGCATCGTGAAGCTGGTCAGGTGGAAGAAGCCCTCGACCTTGACCTTCAGCGGCTCGTGGCTCATCAGCAGCTTGGGCAGCAGCTTCATGGCCGTCTGGGCGCCGCCCTTGGTCCAGCGGAATTGCTGGGCCTTGAAGGCGTTCATCTCCGGCGGCAGCTCTGCTGGAGCCGCCAGCTCGCGGAGGAAGACGAACTTCCACCCGCGGAGTTGGGCCCGATAGCTGAGGTCCAAGTCTTCCGTCAGCGTGTCGTGCTGCCAGCCGCCGGAGGCCTCGATGGCCGACCGCCGCCACGTCCCCGCCGTGCCGTTGAAGCTCATGAACCGATCGCTGCGGTTGCGGGCCACGTGCTCGATGGCAAAGTGCCCGTCCAGGAAGATCGCCTGCGAGCGGGTCAGCAGGCTGTCGGTGCGGTTGAGGTGCTCCCACCGAGTCTGGACGGCGCAGACCTTGGGGTCGGTGAAGTAGTGGATGGACCGGTGCAGGAAGCTGGGCTCGGGGATGAAGTCGGCGTCGAAGATCGCGATGAAATCCCCTTTGGCGCTCTTCAGCCCGTTCTCCAGCGCCCCGGCCTTGAACCCCCACCGGTCGCTGCGGTGGAGGTACTCGACGTCGAAGCCCTGGGCCTTGGCCCGGGAAACGGCCTGGCGGGCGATCTCGACCGTGTCGTCGGTGCTGTCGTCCAGCACCTGGATCTGGAGCTTGTCGCGCGGGTAGTCGATCCGGCAGGCGTGCTCGATGATCCGCCGGGCGACGCACTGCTCGTTGTACATCGGCAGTTGCACCGTCACGGGCGGCAGCTCCCGGAAGGTCCCCTTGGGCCTGGGCTCCTTCTTGTGGTGACGGTAGTACAGGAATACCAGCAAGTAACGGTGCAGGCCGTAGACGGACACCATCAGCACCGCGATGGTGTAGACCGACATGAACAGCGCGTTGACCAGGCCCATGCAGTCCATGCCCGTTACTGGACCCTCACTATGGCTGGGGGGACGTCTACCGCCGGGGGCGCTTGTGCCGCCCAAACGGCTTAGGCCAAGATTGTAGACGACCGGCCCGCGCCAGGTCAAGATACGTTCCGCCAGCGGGCTACGCCCCGGCTAAGGTTTTTTATCATGCCCCCAGACGGCCAAGCCCACCCCAACCGCCCCACCGCCCGGGCGCTGGACCGCTCGACGAACATCGTCTTGATCGGCATGCCCGCCGTGGGCAAGAGCACCGTGGGGGTGCTGCTGGCCAAGGCGACCGGGCGCGACTTCGTCGATACCGACGTGCTCCTCCAGGCCCGCCTGGGCCGGAGGCTTCAGGAGGTCATCGACGCCCAAGGCCTGGAGGCCTTCTGCCAGATCGAGGAGCAGGCCATCCTGGAGCTGGCGCTGGCTGCCTGTGTCGTCGCCACCGGAGGCAGCGCCGTCTACAGCCCCGCCGCCATGGCCCACCTGGCCGACGGCGGCGTGATCGTCCACCTCGAGGAGGAGCTGGACGTGCTCCAGCGCCGCCTGCACGACCTGCGGACACGAGGCGTGGTGATCGCCCGGGACCAGGACCTGCACGACCTGTACCGCTCCCGCCAGCCGCTGTACGCCCGCTGCGCCCAGGTGACCCTCCGCTGCAACGGCAGGACCCAGGACCAGGTGGCCGCGGCAGTCCTCTCGGCCCTTGGCCTGGGATAAGGGATCAGGCGGGCGCCTGCCATGCGAATCCGGTTGAACGGGAGCCCCCCTGGCGGTTAGATAGATGCTCTCGGCCGTTGCCCGTTCCGGTGAAGAAGGCTCAAGTTTCGCAGGTGCAGACGGTGACCTTTCGCGGCATCATCCTGGGTTTGGTGGGGGCCGTGTTCATCGCCACGGCCGGGTACGTGACTTCGTTCTTCAGGGTTCCCGCGCCGACCCGGGGCCATCTGCCGATTTCGATCTTCGGGATGCTGTTCCTAGTGATGGCGGCCATCAACCCGCTGCTGCACCGATTGCGCGCCGGGTGGCGGCTGCGGCCGTCGGAGATTGCCGTCGCGATGGCGATGGTCCTGGTGGCCTGCAACATCCCCCACGCCGGATTGATGCGGACCTTCTCATCCATTCTCGTGTTGCCCATTCACTTCAACAAGAGCTTTCCAGGCTGGCGGAAGGTGGGAGTGCTCAACTACGTTCCCCCTGGGCTGCTGGTCACCCCCCCGGCCGGAGACGACTCCCGCGTGGTCGGGGGGTTCATCGCGGGCCTGGGCAGGCCCGGGCATCCCATCGGCCTGGGGGACGTTCCCTGGGCAAGCTGGGAGGCGCCGCTGTCGTTCTGGATTCCGATCGTGGTCCTG
>JALHTV010000136.1 GCA_022866005.1 Phycisphaerae bacterium | reverse complement strand
CGAAGCGCCGCCAACACGGGGACGTCACTGGCCAGGTCCGATCCACTGTGGACCCCGTCCGCGATCAGGGCCTGGCTGCGGCAGAGAAGCCCCACGACGATCTTTGCGGCTGTCAGCGTCACATTGATTGCGACACTGACCCACGTGATGCCGTTAGGGGTCAGCATCCAGCGGCGCGTTGTCGTGCGGTTGCCCATGGTCTTCCTGGCAAATCGGCCGGGATACTACCACACTCTCCCGCCCCCGTCAGCACCGTGGCAGAATCAGAATGCGACGGTGAAGGTCCGGTAGGCCCCGGTGGGAGGAGCGGTCTGCTGCGTCGTGCTTCGGATGTAATCCCCCATGCGCTGCGCCAACGCCGCCAGAAAGCGGTCAATCTCGTCGGCCTCGCCCTCCATCAGGCACTCCACGCGCCCGTCGGGCAGATTGCGGACATAGCCGGTGACCTCGTAACCCTCCGCCATCCGGCAGGCGGTGTAGCGGAATCCCACCCCCTGCACGTCGCCCTCAAACACCACTCGCCGCTGCTGGCAGGCCATGGGGAGAGGTCCTTTCCGTGGGATTGTACGCGCGACCCTGGCCTGGCGGCAACGCCGCCCGGCCCGTTGCCCGCGGCGGAGGGCGGCGTATACTGAGCGCGGACAAGGTGGCCCGTGAAGAACCGCGAACTGGCCGACGTCTTCTCCCAGATGGCCGACCTGATGGAGATCCTCGACGAGGACCCCTTCCGGGTGGCCAGCTACCGCAAGGTGGGCAGAGTCTTGGAGGAGCTCACCGACGCCATCGAAGACATCGCCGCCGCGGGCAGGCTGGAGACCCTCGGGGGCATCGGCAAGAGCACCGCCGCCAAGATCGCCCAGTTCCTCGCGACCGGCCGGGTGCAGGCACACCAGGAGTTGCTGGGCAAGGTCCCTTCCGGCGTGGCGGCGATGCTGGAGATCCCCGGGCTGGGACCCAAGACGGCGGCCAAGCTCTGGCGCCAGGGAGGCATCACCACGGTCGAGCAACTCAAGATCGCGCTGGCCAGCCCGGAGAAGCTGGCGGGCGTCCCGGGCATGGGCGCCAAGAAGGCCCGCCAGCTCCTGGAGTCGATGGCCTTTCTGGACCGATCCGCCGGCAGGGCGCTGCTGGGAGAGGCCAGCGCCCTGGCGGAGTCGCTGGTGCAGGCCATCGAGGCCGCCAAGGGCGCCCAGCGCGTCGTCATCGCCGGCAGTCTGCGCCGCGGCAAGGAGACCATCGGCGACATCGACCTGTTGTGCCAGGCCCCTGCCAAGGCCGCGGGGGGGATCATCCAGGCCTTCACGCGCGCCCCAGCGGTGCGGCGCGTCTTGGCCGCGGGGGAGACCAAGGGCAGCGTGACGCTGGAGGGCGGGATGCAGGCCGACCTGCGCGTCGTGGACAAAAAGAGCCTCGGGGCGGCGTGGATGTACTTCACCGGCTCCAAGGACCACAACGTCGCCCTGCGCGACTGGGCCCTGCGCAAGAAGCTGAAGCTCAACGAATATGGCCTATTCCGCGGCCGGCGCGCGGTGGCCGGGGCCAGCGAGGACGAGGTCTACGCGGCCTTGGGCTTGAAGTTCATTGCGCCCGAGCTTCGCGAGGACCGCGGGGAGATCGCCGCCGCGGCCGAGGGCAAGCTGCCCAGGTTGCTGTCGCCTAAAGACATCCGCGGTGACATGCACATGCACACCACCGCCAGCGACGGGCGCAACAGCCTGGAGGAGATGATCGAGGCCTGCCGCGCCCGGGGGTATGCCTACATGGTCATCGCCGACCACTCGCAGAGCCAGGTCCAGGCCCGCGGGCTGGACGCCAAGCGCCTCCGACAACAGGTGCAGGTGATCCGTCGGCTGGCGGCCGCGTGCAAGGACATCTGGGTGATGACGGGGATCGAGGTGGACATCTTCAAGGATGGCTCCCTGGACTTTCCCCCCGACGTGCTGGCGGAACTGGATTTCGTGACGGCCTCGCCGCATTCGGCGCTGTCGCAGGACTCTGCGGGGGCCACGCGGCGGCTCATCCGCGCGATCGAGCACCCCTGCGTGCACTGCATCGGGCATCCTTCCGGCAGGCTGCTCAACGCCCGGCCGGGCATGGAGCTGGACATCCAGGCCGTCGCCGAGGCTGCCGCGGCCAATCGCGTGGCCCTGGAGATCAACGCCGACCCTCACCGGCTGGACCTGCGGGACCTGCACGTGCGGGCGGCGGTCGAGGCGGGGGCCACGCTGGTCATCAACACCGACAGCCACAGCGTCGACAGCCTGCTCTTGATGCGCTACGGGGTGATGACCGCGCGGCGCGGTTGGGCGGAGCCTAAGGACGTGCTCAATACCTGCACGGGGGCGGAGCTGAAGAAGTGGCTCGCCAAGCGCCGCTGACGCGGTGGGGCTATCGCGCAGCCGGTGCCGTCGTCACCCCACTGTTGACGACGAACTGCTGGGTCATCGCCAGCGTCACCTCGACCTTGTCCCCGTCGGTCGGCTGGGCGACGCCCACGATCCGCAGGCGGCAGCTCTTGCTGGTCACATGGGGCACGGTCCAGGCGACGGCCTGGCCGGGCTTGAGCCCCGTGGCGACCGTCTGCCACATCAGCCCGTCGTTGGAGGAGAACTGAAGCTCCAGCTTGGTGTAGTTGCCGGCGCCTTCGGGCAGCCAGCGCAGCTCCTGGGGGCTTCCTCCCTGGAGGCGCTCGGTAACCTTGGGCCAGCCGGGTCGCTCCTCAGCGGCCTTGAGCGGTTCGGCAGGTCCGGAGGCCGGCTGCGTGGCCGCCGCGGGCGGCAGCTCGAGCGTGACCGACGGTTGGCTGCTGGGAGCGGTCGAAGGCTTGCCCTCGCCGGCGCCCACCTGAAGCACCTCGGTCATAGCCAGGCCGATGTTGCCGCACTTGTCCCGGGCTTCAAGACGGAAGCGGATGCCGCCGTGGCGGGCGGCCTCAGGGGGCAGTTCCACGGTGATGCTGTCAGCCTCGGCCAGCGCCTCAGGCAGGGAGCTCCAGACGACGTTGTGGGGGAACGCTGCGAAGCAGATGCCCATCCGGATGCTGCTGGGGTCGAGGTGGGTGTCGCTGACGCCCCAGGACAGCCGGACGTTCTGACCCACCTCGTAGAGGCGCGGGACGCCTCGCCGTTCATCCTCCCACGGTGACGGCAGCACCGACAGCACGATGGCTGGGCTCTTGCGGTCCACGACGTAGACGCGATGCGGCGCGCCCGGGGGACAGTCCGCCACGCCTTGACCAGGCCCCACGAAACGCACCCAGTAGCGGCCCTCCTCTTTGGCCAGAAAGTTGAAGTGCGTCTGCTCCACGCCGAAGTACCCGGCCTTGGTCCAGGTCTGCCCCATGTCCAGGGAGTAGTACACCCCCACGCGCGGCACGCCATTGAGCTGGCAGCCGCCAGGATGCCGGACGAAGAACGACTCGTCTCGCGTGTAGTACACCCCGACCCCTTCCCCGACCGTCTCCAGGGCCGGAAGGTCCTGCGGAGGCTGGTAGTAGAACGGGGCATCATACGCCCACGACGGCAGCTCGGCCTGAGGGTTGAACTTGGGGTTCTCGTCGACCTGGGTGCACCCGGCCAGCAGCACCAGCACGGCGATGATCCAGCCTATCGCGCGCATGAAGGCACCTCTCCAATCTTCCCCGCCGTCCGCTTTCCGGCAGGGGAAACGCCTGCTATCGTCGAATATCGGTAGGAAAAGGCCTCAACATAACCCTTTCCGCCACCTGGAGCGGTGGAAAGGCACCGGCCTTGAGGCGCAGGGAGACAACACCGGACGGGGTCGCTACTTGTGTCCCTCCACGCCGTGGACGGTGTACTTGGCGATGGCCTTTTCCAGGTCCACGTCGTTGATGTTGGCCAGGGTGCACAACCAAGCCAACACGTCGGCGAATTCCTCTTCTTTGCTCTGGGGGTCCTTCCCCGCTAGCGCGCTGGCGAGCTCGCCCACTTCCTCCACGAACCACAGAAACGTCCCCGCCGTGCCCCGCTGGGAGTCGGTGGGGTAATACTTGCGCCGGATGAAGTCCTGAAACTCCCTGAGGGTCATAAGGCCTCCTCAACGCCCCGGCCGGCCCCGGGGGGTGCCTCCATCGCCCTGCGGTCAGCCCTCCACGATGGCCTTGGCCGGGCAGGTCTCTACGCAGTTACCACAGTCGATGCATAGGTCCGCGTCAATCGTGAACTGCGGGGTGCCTTCCTTGATTGCCTCGGCCGGGCAGGATTCCTTGCACGTCCCGCAGGCGGTGCACGCGTCAGTGATCTTGTAACCCATGAACCACTCCTGGATGGCGCCTTCGCCCGCGGCGACCGCTCCTCCGCGCCACAGGCACAAGGCCGGCTCGAGCCGTTGAGTCTAGGGCCTGCCCTTGGGGCGTTCAAGGCGTTTTTGCCCGGCGGCGGGCTTCGATGGCTGCGTCAGCTTGCGTCGCCTCGGCCAAGACGCCTACACTGTCGCGGGTATGGCAGCAGCCGACAGGGCCAACTTGGAGCGGTTCCAGCGGCAGATCGCCTTCGCCCCCCTGGGGCTGGAAGGCCAGAAGCGCCTGGCCGAGGCGCGGGTGTTGATCGTCGGGGTCGGCGGTCTGGGGAGTTGGTCGGCCGAGCTGCTGGCGCGGGCCGGGGTGGGCATGATCCGCCTGGTCGATGATGACCGCGTGGACTTGGCCAACCTCCACCGCCAGGGGCTCTACGATGAATCCGACGCCGCTGCCGCCCGGCCCAAGGTCCAGGCCGCCGCCGCTCGCATCGGGCGCATCAGCAGCCGCTGCCGGGTCGAGCCCATCGTCGCCCGCGCCGACCACGGGAGCATCACCGCCCTGGCTGACGGGGTGGACCTGATCCTGGACGGGACAGACAACTTCGCCACCCGCTTTGTGCTGAACGACTACTGCGTCCGGGCCGATCTGCCGTGGATCTTTGCCGGCGTGGTCGCTGCCGAGGGGCAGGTGTTGGCCATCCCGCCCGGCGGCCGCCCGTGCCTGCGATGCATCTACGACCAGCCGCCCCCGCCCTGCGCGGACCCCTCCTGCCGCGCCGCCGGGGTGCTGGGGCCGGCGGTGGCTGCCCTCGCCGCCCTCCAGGCCGCCGAGGCCATCAAGGTCCTCTCCGGCCACGGCGATCAGATCAGCCCCTACCTGACCAAGCTGGACCTGTGGACCAACACCCTGCAACGCGTCGACGCCGCCCGGGCCGCCGCGGCGGCGGATTGCCCTTGCTGCAAGCATGGGGTATACGAGTTCCTGGAAGGCCCCTGACGCCGCGCGCGGCAAGGACGAAAAACGATGGCCATTGCCGATGACATCACCGCCACCATCGGGGGCACACCGCTGGTGCCCGTTCGCAAGCTCATTTCCTCCAAGGCTGCGGTGCTCGCCAAGATGGAAAGCCACAACCCCCTGGGCTCGGTGAAGGACCGCATCGGGCTGGCCATGATCGAGGCCGCCGAGCGCGACGGCAAGGTCAGTGCGGGCACGACGATCATCGAGCCTACCAGCGGCAATACCGGCATCGCCCTGGCCTTTGTCTGCGCCGTCCGGGGGTATCGCTGCGTCGTGACCATGCCCGAGAGCATGAGCCTGGAGCGGCGCAAGGTGCTGCGGGCGTTAGGCGCCGAGGTCGTACTCACCCCGGCCGCCGAGGCCATGAAGGGCGCCATCGTCAAGGCCGAAGAGCTGCTCAAGGAGACCGCCGGCAGCTTCATGCCCCAGCAATTCGACAACCCCGCCAACCCGGAAGTCCACCGCCGGACCACCGCCGAGGAGATCTGGCGCGACACCGGCGGCAAGGTGGACATCCTGGTCGCCGGGGTGGGCACCGGCGGCACGATCACGGGCGTGGCCGAGGTGATCAAGCGCCGCCGGCCGAGCTTCCGGGCAGTGGCGGTGGAACCGGCCCAGAGCCCGGTGATCTCCCAGACCCTGGCCGGCCTGCCGCTGGCGCCCGGGCCGCATAAGATTCAGGGCATCGGGGCCGGCT
>JALHTV010000135.1 GCA_022866005.1 Phycisphaerae bacterium | reverse complement strand
CGGTCTGGACATCCAGATGACCAACATCAAGTACTTCACCGCGGGTGCCGTCGTCGCCGGGTCCACGACCAGTCTGGAGGACTCTTGGAGCCAGACCCTGACCCGGACGGGTGCCTCGGCGGGTTACGGGGAGTACACCGTGACCTTCACGGACCAGGGGTACGACCCCTCGGCCAGTACGATCGAGGGTCATCCCGACATCAACCCGATGCAGACGTAACGGGCATCCAAACACGATCTGCAACCTCTGACGGGCTCTCGGTTAGGAGAGCCCGTCTCGTTTTTGGGTTGTTCAAGTATCGCCCCAAAAGAGCCGAAGCGCACCCCATAGAGACAGGAGGGGCATTGCGGGAATGCCCCCGCAAGTAGGAAGGTCTACAAAGGAGAATGTCATGCGCAACGCTCGTGGTTTCACTTTGGTTGAGCTCGCCGTGGTCGTGGTGATCATCGGCGTGCTCGCCGCGTTCGCCGTGCCCAGGTTCCTGGCGTCGGTGGAACGGTCCAAGGCGGCCGAGGCATTTAACTATCTGTCCTCTATCCAAGCAGCCCAGGAACGTTACCACGCTCGGCAAGGCACCTACGCCGCTGAGGTCACCGGTCTGGACATCCAGATGACCAACATGAAGTACTGGACCGCGGGTGCCGTCGTCGCCGGGTCCACGGCCAGTCTGGAGGACTCTTGGAGCCAGACCCTGACCCGGACGGGTGCCTCGGCGGGTTACGGGGAGTACACCGTGACCTTCACGGACCAGGGGTACGACCCCTCGGCCAGTACGATCGAGGAGCATCCCGACATCAACCCGATGCAGACGTAGTGGAGGATACACCCCAGGCAGGCGGTCCGATGGAAACCAACACCAGGAGCAGACGGTGGGTGCGGGCCGTGGGGGTGTACTTCGCAGAGGGCCGGCTGACGATTGCGACCACTGCCCCGCCGCCGTTTGGCAAGCGCGCAGTGGCCCCGACGTCCGTGCCCCTTGAGGACACCACCCCCGGCAAGGCCCTTGCGGCGTGGCTGGAGTCGAATCTGACGCCGCGGCAGCGGCGGTGGGTACCGGTCTGCATCGGCCTGGGGGCCGAGCAGACCTTTTTCACGTCCCGAACGGTCGAGGCTGCTCCGGAACAGGCGCCCTCCTCTGAGGCCTTGCTGGCGATGGTCGGGGCGAGTTGGATCAATACCGCCGATGCTGTGGCCGACGGAGCACGAGTGAAACTGGGCGGAACCACCGCCTTCAGCATCACCGCCTGTCGACGAGAACTGGCCGAGGATTTGCTCCAAAACCTGAAGCAGTGCGGCGTGAACAACTTCCGTCTGGTGCCGGCGCCTTGGGCGGCCTTGGCCCTGGTGGGGTCCAAGGGCAGGCCCCGAAGCTGGAAGGTCTTCGTCCAGGTGATTCTCACCAGACCGGGCGGCCTGGCGATCCTAGTCACTCAAGGTCGGCCCGTGTTGTGGCGCCGCTTTGCCTCGGCGGGGCAGGACATCACGGCCCTCATCTCGGCGATCCGCCATCTCCAGGTGCACGCGAAACAGAACCTCTCCGTCCGAGAGATTCCGGGGGTGGCGGTGCTGGGGCAATTGACCAAGGCACAGGTCGAGCAACTGACTCAAGAGACCGGGATGACCGTCGTGGCGCGAGATGAGAGGAACTTCGACGAAGCGGAATACAGTCAGGCCATGGCTCGGTGGGCGCACAGCGAGGACCATGATTCCCTGGATCTGCTCCGTTCTCTCCGCCCCCCACCCACCTTGGGGCAGATATTCCCTCGGAAACTGGTGGCCTTGATGGTGGCGGCCATCCTGGGGATGGGGTCGTTCCTTCAGAGCACCCTGTGGGGGTTGCAGAGTGAGTACCGTTCCTTGAGACGAAAGAACACCTCTTTCGCCTGGGCCGCTCCGATACAGATCAATCAGATCGAGAACGAACGGAAGCAGCTCCAGGCTGAGGTCGGCGCGGTGCAGCAGTTCCTCGCCACGCGCATCATCTGGAGCAATTACCTCCGAGACCTGGCCCCGCGCCTGCCCAGGAACGCCTGTCTGACGAACATCGCCGGCTCCTACGAGCTGCAAGATACCTCCAAGAGGCAGCAGCGCAAGGCGAACCGCTCCCTGACGCTGCGAGGAATGGCCCAGTTTGCCAATCGGGGCTCAGCCCCCAAGGACATCGATGCGTTTTTGGAGTCGCTGCGCGAGATGACCTTGCTGAAGAAGGATTTTCCCTTGGTCAACCTGGCGGAGATCAAGTGGCGCAAGGAAGGCGACCAGGAGGTCGCCACGTTTGTGGTCCTTGCGATGCCCCAGGAGAGGGAGAATCCCGCGTCGGACCAACCGAAGGAGGGTTCCCAAGGTTCGAACAAGTAGGTGGCCGGCCACCAGGGCGGCGCCACCCGGCTTGACGCCTTGACAGAGGCACCGCGGGTCGTGGATATGGACTTCGGACTGGACAAAGCGAAAGTGCAGCAGTACAAGGCCCTCGCGGTCAAGTTCTTGGGGCATCCGGCCAAGATGCGCGTGGTGCTGTTGGTGGCGATGACGGGGCTGGCCGTGGGGGCCATCTACGTGCCGCTTTCGGACCAGATCACCCTCCAACGACGGCGGATCACCATGGAGAAGAGGCGCCTTGACTGCATCCGCGAGGTCGAAAGCCTCCGGCAGCAGACCAAGCAGTACGCCTCCCGGATCGATGCCAACAGCGACACCAACGAATGGGTGAAGTACCTGCTGGACGGCTGTCGAGAGGCTCGCGTTCGACTTCGGGACATGCAATCCAAGGAGCCGCGGAAGGTCGGGCCCTACAAGGCCGTGTGCCTGGTGATGGAGGTCCAGGGCCAATACCCTCGTCTGAAGGAGTTCCTGGAGTGGCTGGACCTGTCTGACAGGCTGCTGCGAGTGGATGTGGTCCGCATAGAGAAACTACCCGATGCGGTGATCATGAAGGTCCAGGTCATGGGATTGGTGGGCAAGCGTGCTTGAGAAGCTTGACAAGATTGCTCCGTTCTTGGTCTTGGCGCTCCTGGGGTATCTCTGTCATTCGGTGATGCCCTCCGAGGCGGTGTCCAAGGCCCAAGGCAAGGACGACCCGCCCATCAGCGAGCAGATGCTGCATCCGGAACTGCTGACCCCCGAGCCCTACGCCAGCCCGGTGAACCGAGACCCCTTTGACGTGCGATGGGCAAGCTACCGAGAGGGTTCCACCACCCCAGGAGCCCCCTCGGAGACAGCCCCGCCGGAGGAGTCCCCGACCTCGGGCCCGTCCGGGGAGGTGTGGGACCCGGAGGCGGCCCCGCCCCCCTTGCCCACCGGGCTCAAGGGGCTGCTCCTGGCGGATGACGTCCAGTTCGTGGTCGTCGGAGACAAGATCTGCAAACCCGGTGATCTCGTCTCGGGCAACGATCCCCGTCGCTCGTGGGTGGTGGAACGCGTGGAGGTCGATGGGGTCGTGCTCAGGTTTGGCGACGTACGTCGCAAGGTCGAGCTGATCAAGACCGACAAGACGGAGGCCACGCCCACCTCGGCCCCCTCTGAGGACGAAAACCCATGATGCAGCACGAGACCCAGGCCCTGGAATACCCCCTGCTGGTGCGGCTGCTCCTGGAGCGAGGCCTGCTGGAAGAAAAAGACCTCCCCGAGGTGCAGAAGGCCCTGGCCCAGCCGAACGTGTCGGTTGAAGAGGCCCTGGTCACCTCGGAGCTGACCAGCGACGCCGCCATCGCAGCCGCCTACGCAGAATACCTGCGCCTGCCCTTGGTGGAGTTGGACAAGCCCCTGCCCATAGACCCCAAGATGACGGAGCTGATCGGCGAGAAGTTGTGCCGCGAGCACTTCATTGCCCCCCTGTCCTGTCAGAACGAGGTCTTGGAGGTCGCGTTCGCCAATCCGACCGACCTGACGGTCTTCGAGCAGATCCAGCTACTCACAAGGATGGTCATTCGCCCGGTGGTGGCCCCGCTGAGTCTGGTCAACGATGCGGTCAACGAGCTGTTCGGAAAGCGCGACATGGTGAAGGAGATCACCACCGAGGCCGGAGACGACATCTCCTGCCCCGACGAGCAGGACGCGGTGGAGGAAGTGGTGGACCTGGACAAGGCCGTGCCCAAGGGCCGGGACAGCCACGTCATCCGCCTGGTGAACCACATTCTGTCCTGGTCGGTGCGGAACGAGGCCAGCGACATTCATCTGGAGCCCTTCGAGAACTGCGTCAAGGTGCGCGTGCGGGTCGACGGTGAATTGCAGGAGATCTCGCCACCGCCCCGCCCGATGTACATTCCCATGCTCAGCCGTCTGAAGGTGCTGTCCAAGATGGACATCGCCGAGCGCCGCATCCCCCAGGACGGGTCCATCTCGCTGACGGTGGACCAGAAGCGCGTCGATCTCCGCGTCAGCACGGTCCCGACCGTCTACGGGGAGAAGATGGTGCTTCGGATCCTGGCTAAGACGGCCATCCCTCTGGACCTCACTAAGTTGGGGTTCACCCAGAAGCAAGCCGACGACTTCCAGGTCGCCGCCGACAGCCCCCACGGGTTGCTCTTGGTCACCGGGCCTACCGGCAGCGGCAAGAGCACCACCCTGTATGCGACGCTCAACCTGCTGAACAAACCCAACGTGAACGTGATGACGGTCGAAGACCCCGTCGAGTACAAGTTCGAGGGGCTCAACCAGGTGCACGTCCGCGCCCAGGTGGGGCTGACCTTCGCCTCGGCGCTTCGTGCGTTCCTGCGTCAAGACCCCGACGTCATCATGGTCGGCGAGGTCCGAGACCAGGAAACGGCCCAGATTTGTCTCCGGGCGGCCCTGACCGGGCACATGGTGCTCTCCACGCTGCACACCAACGATGCGCTGGCGGCGGTGAACCGTCTGGTGGACATGGGCGTCGAACGCTTCCTCCTGGCCTCGGCACTTCGGCTGGTGGAAGCGCAGCGTCTTGTCCGCCGCCTGTGCGAGAAGTGCAAAGAGCCCTATCAGTTGGACACAGAGACATCTCAGAAGTGGCGGCTGGACCCGCAGCAGCAATACTTCCGCCCCAAGGGTTGCGAGCTCTGCCGGAATACCGGGTACAAGGGGCGCGTGGGCCTGTTTGAGGTCATCCGGGTCACCCCCAAGCTCCGCGACATGATTGCCGCAGGGGTGGGCTTGCCGGAGGTGCGAAAAGAGTCCCAGAAGCAGGACATGATGCTCTTGTCCGACGCCGGGCTGGACAAGGTCCGCGCGGGCGTGACCAGCCTCGAGGAAGCCCTGACCGTCTGCATGGCCGAGTCGGAGGAGGAAGGATGAGCCCAGAGGCAGCCCTCCAAAGCGTCGCCGCTGGAGGCACGTGGTTCCAGCGGCATGTGCGCGTCTCCTCCAAGATGCATGCCCGCATCACGGACGAGGACAAGCTGCGCTTCTTCCAGCAACTGACGACGCTCTTTGCCGCCGGGACGCCGCTGCTGGAGGCCCTGTGGATTTCGTCCCACCAGTCGCAGAGCGTCAAGATGCACCAGGTCATTCGCACCATCGCCGAGCGCGTGGCCGGGGGCCTGTCCCTGCACCAGGCAGCGGGAGACTTCCCGAAGGTCTTTGACCGCCAGTGGATCGAGGTCATCAAGACCGGGGAGGGCAGCGGGCAATTGGGCAACGTGCTGAGCAGCCTGACCACCCACATCGTGGCTGCGCGGGAGATGCGAGGCAAACTCATCTCGGCCATGATCTATCCGATCATCATCCTCTGTGTGGCGGTGGGGGCCGTCGTGGTGATGCTCTGGAAGGTCGTGCCCGTGTTTGCGGACTTCTTCAAAGAGGCCGGCTCCAAGCTCCCGGCCATCACCCAGACGGTGATCGACCTGTCCAACTTCCTTCAGAAAGACGGCCTCTACCTGGTGGGGGGAATCGTGGGCACGGTTTTTGCGGTGCGGTACTACCTGCGAACCCCGACAGGCAGGCGCCTGTTCCAACGGGCGATCCTGACGGCGCCGATGATCGGGGACTGCGCCGTCCAGGCCTACATGGAACGGTTCGCCACCAACATGGTGCTGCTCCTGCACAGCGGACTTCCGCTCCTAGAGGCCATCGGGTCCATGCAAGGGGTGTTTCAAGGCAACACCGTCTACTGCGAGGCGCTGAAACGGGTCCAGCAGCGGGTGGCCGCCGGGACCCGAGTGGCGGCGGCCCTGGATGAAACCGGCTTGTTCACGTCGATGGTCATCAGCATGGTCCGCGTCGGGGAAGAGTCCGGCGAACTGGCCACCGTGCTCGATCAGGTGGCGACGTATTATCGCAAGCGAGTCGAAGCCATGCTCGAGAGGTTGACCGGAATGATCGAACCGGTCGTCATCTTGGGGATGGGGGTTACCGTAGCCATCATCCTGACCTCCATTTACCTCCCCATGTTCCAGATGGCATCGGGGCCCGGAGGAAAGTAGAGGAGGCGCAAGATGACCCTGCCCGAACCCGAACGCCGAAGACACGACCGGGTCCCCATGCTGACAGACCTGACCATTGAGGACCTGTGCACCGGCCAGTCGTGCCCCGGGCGGAGCATCAACATCAGCCGCGGGGGGATCGGGTTCTACTCCGCTAAGTTCCTCCCCGTGGGGAACGATGTCCGCATCACGATCCACCTGACCCGCAATGGCCAGTCCTACTGGACGCAGGTGCACGCCCGCGTCGGCCGCTCCTCCGTCGAGACGCGCGGCACCACCATCGGGGCCCTCTTTGACCCCGAACTGACACCCGCAACGCAGCCGATCTTATGCAACCTCATCGACGACAAACTGGGACAATAGGCTTGCTGCCGACACCCTGCCCCACAAGGCGCCCGTGCCGACCGGGGGGCTGTTCACCCCTGCCCGGCAGGAGGGCCACAGGCCCCGGGCAACGCAAGACAACGTCCAGAGCCAACCCCCCCACCGCAGGGGCGAACCCCCCGGCACACGATCATGCGCAAGTTTAGGAAACATGAACGCGGCGCGCTCCGGGCAGACCTCATCTTCCGCTCGAGCAACGGGAAGCTGGAGCGATACGCAGGCCAGGCGCTGAATGCCTCCGAGGGAGGGGTGGCGGTCTTCTCGCAGCGCACCCTCCCGGCCGGGGAGCTGGTGGGCCTGGAGCTGTTTCTCCCCCAGCCCGGCGAGGGCGTCCGCCGAATCACCCTGTTCGGTGCGGTGCGGTGGATGCGCGCGTTGCCGGAGGGGAACATCCTGGGGGTCGAGCTGCTGATGGACGATGAGGCGGGCGACTACGAGTGGTTCCTGAAGCACTTCGGTTCCGACATCTGCCCCTCGGCCCCCCGACGGTCCAAGGTCCCGAATGGCAAGGGGGGGTTCACCCTGATGGAACTGTCCATCGCGATGGTGATCATCTGCCTGATGATGACTCTGGCGGCCCCGATCTTCACCCGGGCGATCGAGTGCTCCAGGATGGACGCCGCCGTGGCGAACCTGAAGATCCTGTGGGCAGCCCAGCGAGCCTACTGGCTGGAGGAACGTTACTTCGCGCCGGATCTATCGAACTTGCAGTCCATGGACCTGGTGGACTCCGCCATAGTCCAAACCGCCAACGACCCCAGTGCGGTCTACGTCTATGAGGCCGTCAGTGCGAATGAATCCGAGTTTGTCTGTCGAGCCACGCGACACAACAGCACCGTGTGGAGCGGGCAGATCCTCATCGACGAGGAAGGCACGATCAGCGGGACCATTACGTCCACGGATGGCTCGGTCCTGACCCCTATCCCGTAGGAGGGCGGACATGCACATGCCGGGCAATCCCGGTCAACAAGCCTCCCGGGGAACGGGCGGGGCCCTCGGCCGCGCCGGCGCCGCGCGATCCCATCGCTCGCCCCGATCGGCCGGAGGGTTCACCCTGCTGGAGTTGCAGGTCTCTGTGGCCGTGCTGGCCATCGGCATCATCGGCCTGTCGGGCTTGATGATCCGCCAGGGCAAGCAGATCGCCCGCCTGGAGGCCTGGTGCGTCCCCGATCGGACCTACCACGTCGTGAAACAGACCGGCTGGATGCGCACCCTGGGCGCCCCAGCCGAGTTCGCCGAAGGCGCCGGCCAGGACGCCTGGGAGCCACCGCCGACATCGAAGCAGAAGGACAACGTGGTGACCCTGGTCACCTTTTCCCGGCCGGGCCAGACGATGTCAGCTCAGGGGACGCTGGAACCGAACGAGTAAAGAAGGCCCCCGGCAGAGAGATCACGATGAAGCAGTCCTGCGACATGTGTGTGCGGCCCGTTCGAGGCTTCACCTTGCTGGAGCTGCTGGTCGCCTCGCTGCTGGCGATCGTGCTGGGGGCGATGACCGCTCAACTGTGGCGGCACTTTTCCCTCCAGACCGCGGATCTATCCCAGCGAGCCACGGCGGCCCGGGAGCTGAAGCTCGCCCTGGAGGCCCTCCGGGGCGATATGGGATCGGTCAACTGGCTGATGCGCGTCGACGAGCACCGGCTGATGATCTCCCGCTACTCCCTGGACGGCCAGGAGACCTTGGTGGAGTATTCCCCCGATGGGAGCAATCTGCGCCGCTTCGACCACAGAATGGCCGTGTCCATCCCCATCGCGAGCAACGTCTCCAGCTTCCTGGTGGAAGACATCGGCGGGTCGGTCCTGCGCCTGGTGGTCACCGTGACCTGTGGTCAGACCCAGCGCCAGGCCACCCTCTTGTGGAGCACGTCATGAGCACGCGATCCCACCGCCGCGGACACGTGCTGCTGGGCACGATGGCCTTCCTGGCCCTGGCGATGCTGGCCTGGGTGGCGGCGTTCAGCGCCCTGAGCTCCAATCTGCGAACGGCCAAGGCCCTCATGATCCGTCAGGACCGAGAGCACGGCGCCATCCGGGCCCTGGCCTGGGGATTGGCCCTGCTGGAGACCGGCACCCCGTCCGAGAATCCCTACTCCTGCCGGGTCGACGTGGACAGCGGCAGGATGTACGTGATCACGTTCGACCTCTCGTCGCCCCCCGAGGCCACCGTGTCCGTTCGCCCCGCCACGGCGGGCGACGCCTCGCTCCCGCTGGCGCCTGAGGAATTCTAGAGCACAGGCCGGCGAGGGGAAGTGACGTGCGCCTGCCGGGTCGAACCGGTCTACCGGTTCGTGCCCGACGCCCACTGGAAGGCAGGCAGGCCCAGGCGAACGGACTTGAACGTCTTGGTGACGACCTGCGCGTACCCCCGGGGGTCCTTCAGGAACGGCTCCGCATGGCCGGCCCCGGGCACCCGCCACAACCTGACCGGGCCTCCCGCCGACGCGTAGAGCCGCTCGGCGGTGCCAATCGGCACGGCGGTGTCTTCCTGCCCGTGGATCAGCAGGACCGGCCTTGGGCTGACCCAGGCGATCCTGGAGCAGGCCGCCTCCAATCGCAGGTCATGGCCCAGGTGCATCGACGCGAGCACCAGCGTCGCCTCCCGGAAGTACCCCCCCAGCGGCCAAGGGAGCCACGAGGTGGCCCGGCCGATCTCATCGCGCGGCGAGGGAGGCACGCTGTCAGCCACTACCGCCTCGATGCGGCGGTCGGTCGCGGCTGCACCCAGGACCGCAGTGGCCCCCTGCGAGATGCCCAGGGCGAACACCTGCCGGCTCTGGTGGGGATGGGCCTGACGGAGATAGCAAACCGCCGCCGACACGTCCTTCGACTCGACCACACCGAAGCCGCGGGAGTGCCCGGAGCTCGCCCCCTCCCCTCGCAGGTCCACCAGCAGCACGTTGCTGCCGCTGGCGAGGATCTTCGTAGCCTGGCCGAGGGCGCTGGCCTTGCCCATGCCTCGCCCCGGCACGAGGATCACCGTAGAGTCGTCACCCAGCGCGTCGTGGCTGGGGATGTACCAGGCCCGGATGTGTACGCCATCGGAGGTGTAGAATCCCGCACGCTCATACGGCAGGCCGCACAGCCGGCGGGGATCATTGGCATCGTCGAACTTGACCCAATGCGTGGTCAGGGCCGCCGCGACGACAGGCCCGCCCAGGAGAAACATCGCCCCGACGCGCACGCCGGCCTCGACCGCCCGGCGCCACCTCACCGCCCCGACGCGGCACAGACTCAGGACCCGGGTGGTCCCCGCGTGGACGGCGGCGTCCAGGCACCACAGGATCACGTGCAGCGATCCCAGGAAGTACATCGCCGCGACGATCTCGCCCCACCGCACGGTGACCAACGGGGTGACCCGCGCATAGCCAAAGAGGTACCCCGTGACCAAGACGGCCAGCACGGCCAAGTAGACCAGGTGCCGCCTGGACAGGCTGGGATGCGCACTCGGCCGAGCCAGAACAATCCAGGCCAGCAAGCCCGGAACCGAGGCCAGGTACACGGCCTCAAAGGCCGACCCGCACAGCAAGAGGCACAACCCGTAGATCGCCGCCAGGGCCACAAGATACACCGGCCTGCGCAGTTGCGATGGAACGGTCAGACGCACGGAAACCTCCTGTTCCCACTACGATGATAGCACACCAGGCCGAATCCGTGAACCCCAAAAAGCGGCCGGGTGTCGCGGGGCAGAGCCCGAGCTCCTGGAGCATGGCCCCCTCATAACTGGCCGCAGCGAAAGGGGATGGAGCAAGCCCTCCGCGGCCCAGGCCGTGGAGCACGGACGTGCACCCCTCCTGCTATGAATTGTGTTGTAAGACGGGCTTCAACCTCTATCATTGCAGAGCCCGCATGCATGTCCGCAACGGGTCTTAGTGCAGTCGCCGCAATCCCGGCCGTATGTGGCAAGTAAGGAGAGCGATCATGTGCAACCTGCGATGGTGGGTCTGTGGTTTGTTCGTGCTGGTGTTGCCGGTGGGATCGGCTTGGTCGGCGGACATCTACGTCAAGGCCGGCGCGGACGGCGACGGCTCGGCCAAGGACAAGCCCATGCCCACCCTGTGGAAGGCGCTGGACAAGGCGGCGCGCGGGGACGTGATCCACGTCGCGGCCGGGGTGTACGAAGGCAAGGGCGGCTGCGGGTCGTTCCTGGCCAAGGTGCCGAACCTGACCCTTGCCGGCGGCTACAGCCCGGACTTCTCCCAGCGCAACCCGTTCAAGTACTTCACCATCCTCCAGCGGGCCAAAGACTACAAGGGCGGTGCCACCGGCCTGCCCGACGGAATCCTCGAGGGGGCCAGCGGCGCGGACCACAGTGGGCTGATCGTCGACGGGCTGGTCCTCAACAGCGCCAGCCGGAACAGCTACACGGCCAGCAAGATCCAGGCTAAGGACTCCTGGAACGGCTGCCTGCTGAAGGTCAACGCCAAGGACATCAAGATCCGCAACTGCATCCTGCTGAATCCCTACGGGGAAGGGATCTACGGCACCTGGGCCGGGCAGGACAACGAGATCGCTAACTGCTTTATCGTCAACACCTTCCGCGAGGGCATCAGCACGCGGTCGGCCCAGGAAGGCAGCAAGGTGACGATCCGCAACTGCACCGTGGTCTTCTGCTGGTTCCAGCCGGGCAAGGGCGGCGGCATCGGTGTGTTCGTCGGGCGGCTAGGGCAGACCCTCGTGCAGGACTGCGTCATCGCCTTCATGCAGACCGAGGGCGGCGAGGAAGGCAACGCCGTCAACAACACCTTTGGCAACGACAACACGGTCCTCAAGGGCAACGTCCTGTTCCAGTGCCAAGGCGGCTACTACAAGTACATGGACGCCGACAAGAAGAACCTGCTGGTCTGGAAGCCGGAGGAGCTGAAGGATTTGAACAAGGATGCCGCCAGCTACATGCTCTCCGAGGCCGGCGACAACAGCGACGCCGATCCGGGCTTGAGGCCAGACAAGGAATGGTTCGGCAAGTTCTCCGCGTTCGTCGCCAGCGAACCAGGCAAGCTGAACATGGACACCATGAACGAGCTTCGCGGGATTCTCGGCCTGCCCCTTCATGCCGAGCCCGGCACGGCTCGTGAGAACTGGGGCATGGAGTACCCGCTGGAGGGGGTCGTGCCCGGGCTGGTCAGCGCGACGGCCGGCAAGGGAGTGCTGGTGGGAGCGAAGCTAGAGGTGTATCAATCGGCCGCGGGCGCCGCGGTCAGCGGGGCTGAAGCGACAGGGGGCGGAGCGCCCAAGGAGTACAAGGCCGTCGAGTTCGACTCGTTCAAGAAGGGCACCGAGGGGGTGAAGGAACTCACGGGCCAGCCCGTCGAGATCAAGGCAATGATGGGCCCCCCGAGCAGTGAGTTTCTGCTCAAGGACGCCCCCCGCGACAACTACGCCTGCTACAAGCTGGAGAAGGTCGGCGAGTCCAGCGGCTCCACCCGCAATTACGTCTTTGGGTATTTCCTGAAAGGCTCGCCCGCCCACAAGGACTTCGAGAAGCTGTCCAAGAAGAAGTCCGAGCTGAACAAGGCGGGTATCACGGTCAAGGGTGCGGCCTGGTACCTGGGGACCGAGACGTACCCTTACCCGGTCGGCATCATCGTCGATGAGGTCAGCAAGTAGGCAGTGGCCGGCGGCGCCGCCGCAGCACGGTCAAACCGCCAAGCATCAGCAGGGTCATCGTCGCCGGGTCAGGGACGGCCAGGTCCTGCTGGAAGTCCAACCACGAACCCGGGATGGCACCCAGCCCCAGCAGGTCCAGCGACAGGTTGGACGCCTCGCCGTTGTGGATAGGCTGCCCGGCAGCGTAATACGTCGGCCGGCCGGTGCTGGGATCCAGGCGGGTGGCGGGGTTCACCGCATACAGATCCGCCCCGGGCATGACCCCCGGACCCCAGACACAGAAGGGGACGGTATAGTTGTTGCGGTTCGTGGCGTCTGCGTGCCCGGTGCCAGTGCCGCCGTGATCGGCCGTCAGGACAATAGCCGTCTGGTCGGTCAGGTCCGGATTCGCCGCGATCAACTGGAACACCTCGCCCAGGTACCCGTCGACCGTCTTGACGCTGTCCAGGTAGTCAGTGCCCATCCACCCGTGGTCATGGCCGGCGCGGTCGGGATCGCACAGGTGCAGGAACGTGTAGCCCTGCACCTGGGAGGCGATGTCGTCCTTCATCTGCGTGACAATCGTTGGCGAGTCGTAATCCGTGATGCGGTTGTAGTCGATCGACCCAGGCCAGGTCTGCGGGAACAGGACAAACTTGGTCTTACTGGCGTACAGGCCGGTCGTCAGACCGGCGCCGTGGGCGACGTCAAAGACACCCGCCACGTACGAGCCCTTGTGGGTCTCCAGCGTATCCGTAGGGGCCGGATCGCCGTTGCCCGTCCAGTCATGGCCGGAGTAGCCGGCGCCCATGTTGCCGTAGGGGTCTTTCACCCCGCGGGCGGTCAACTGCGTGACGTGGTTGGGCAGGGTCTCGGTGATAAAGTAGTCCGCCCGGGCGTTGTCGGTGAAGGCCCCCTCGGTCCGCAGCCGATAGAAGCTCGGCAACTCACCTGGGCCCAGGGTGGTGATGGCGTCGGGGCGCAGGCCGTCCACACTGATGTGAAACACGTGCTGGACCCCCCCTGTCGCGGCCGAGCACGTCGCAGCGAGCACCACGGCCGCCAGAACAAACAGCCAACGGCACTTGGCAGACCCGGTGGCGTCCACCGATCCTCCTTCGCTCGCAGCACCTGGCGAGGCCGACAAAATGAACTGGCGCGTCGCCCTCCTGGCACCAGACCCATTATACGGCAGGATTGAGATTTGACAACTCTCTGGACCCTGGACGCCTCCACGTTTGGGCCGCTGAAGGTTGCCGAGCGCTGGGAGTTCGGGTAAATCTTGGCGGGCGTGGAGTGATGACAGGCCGGGCCGCAGGAACTCCGCAGAGCCGCCGGGCCTGTGCCCCTGACGTCATGAGGCCAGGCGCAAGGTCATTGAGAGAGCATCATGTGCCCATCCAGTCCAGAGCAGGGCGCATCCCTGAGGGCGGCCTTTATTCACTGCCCCCAGCTCGACCAGTATCCATATCCGGCGATGTTTCCTTTCGACACCCGCCGGGCCGGCAAGGTCCGCCAGACCGTCTGCTCGATGGGGCTGCTCTCAGGCCCCCGCCGCCGAGAAGTCGCGCCGACGCCCGCGGTGAGGGAAGAGCTCCTGGCGTTCCACACGGAACGGTACGTCGACGTCTTGAGGGACTCCTCCGCGGGGTCGCACCGGCCCGAGGCCTTGGCGATGGGCCTCGGCACGGCGGACTGTCCAATCTTCAACGGCATGTACGAATACTCCGCCCTTGCCTGCGGGGCCTCGCTGAAGGGGGCTGAGCTGATCCTTTCCGGCCAGGCGGACGCGGCCTTCAATCCCTCGGGCGGACTGCACCATGCCTTCCCGGAGCGTGCCTCGGGATTCTGCTACCTCAACGACGTCGTGCTGGCGTGCATGCGCCTGGCGGGCGGTGGCATGCGAGTGCTGTATCTCGACATCGACGCCCACCACGGAGACGGCGTGCAGGCGGCGTTCTACGATCGCAAGGATGTCTGCACGATCTCGCTGCACGAAAGCGGCGAGACGCTGTTTCCAGGCACGGGCTTCGAGGACGAGACCGGCAGCGGCGACGGCAGAGGCTACAGCGTGAACGTGCCGCTCCCGGTGGGCACCGATGACGCGGCATACCTGAAGGCCTTCCGCCAGGTCGCGCTGCCGCTGATAGGAGCCTACGATCCGGACGTGTTCGTCATGGAACTTGGCATGGACGGCCTGGCCGGCGATCCGCTGACGCACCTGTGCCTGACCCACAACGCTCCCATGGAAGTCATCCAGGCTGTGCAGAGGTTCCGCAGGCCGATCCTGGCCGTCGGCGGCGGCGGGTACAACATCCCCAACACGGTTCGCGCGTGGGTGCTGGCCTGGAGCATGCTCTGCGGGCAGATGGGGCAAAGGCAAGACGCGAGCATGGCGCCGGGCGGCGTCGAGCCGGCCATCGCAGACCGCTGCGGCGAGCTGAGGGATCGCACGCCGGTTCCGCAGGAGCCCGTGCGAAGGCGGGTGGATGCAGCCGTTGACGCAACCATAGAGAAAGTCAGGTCCAACGTCTTTCGCTTCCATGGGCTGTGATACGGGGTAGCAGGTTTCTTGCCTTGGCTCGGCGGTCTCGAGGGGCTTGCGCAAGCCCAGATCGCGCGCCTCCGATGACCGGCCAGCGGGGAGGTGGGGGGAGACCCTCAGGCCGCTGGCGGGGAGGGGGCCCGGCGACTCGCTGTGGCCTGGGGAGGCTGGGCGGGGGGGGCCATCTCGTCGTCGGTCTCCGCCACTCGGTGAAAGAAGGAGGGGACAAAGCACTGGACGAGCGTCCAGAGCATGGTCCATGCATCCAGGGCAAGCGACCAGTGCGAGATGTAGTATAGGTCGTACTGGACCCGTTTTCGGAGCGGGGTGTTGCCTCGATAGCCGCGTATCTGCGCCCAGCCTGTCAGGCCGGCCTTGACATGCGACCGCAACATATACCGGGGAACCATGTCCGTGAACTTGGCGATCAACTCGGGTCGCTCTGGCCGAGGGCCCACCAGCGACATGTCGCCCACCAGCACGTTCCACAACTGCGGCAGCTCGTCCAAGCTGCATCTGCGCAGAAACCGTCCCACGCGTGTCACACGGGCATCGCGGTCGGAAGACCATACCGGGCCGGTCTGGGCCTCCGCGTCTGCATACATGGATCGGAACTTGTGCAATACGAAGGGTTGGCAATCCATGCTGCACCGGGTCTGCCGATAGAGGACCGGTCCCCGGCTGGTGAGCTTGACCAAGACCGCTACGACCAGCATCACGGGAGACAGCAGGATCAACCCTGCCGCGGCCCCCGCCAGGTCGATGCCGCGTTTGACGACACCGCCCCAGCCGAACATCGGTGAATCGGTCACGGTGAGGATTTGAAGGCCGTCCAGATCGATCACGGCGTGCTGCAGCCACCGGATGGGTGGGAGGTCCGGCACAATGGCCACTTGAGCGTTGGTGCTGCAGGCCTCGTTCAGCAATCGGCGGATCAGAGGCTGATCTCTTGACGGCAGGGCCAGAAACACAGTGTCCACCGGGTGTCGCTCCAATGTGGTCTTCAGACCGGCGGCCAGATCATAGACCGGGATTCCAAACAAGGAGTCCCAGTGGGGAGCTTCGTCGATGAAATAGGCCACGCGAATGCCTACCCACGCGTGTTTGCGCAGGCTGTGGTAGAGCTGCTGACCGGCGCGTCCCGCACCGACGATGGCGGCGTAACGCTGGTTATAGCCCCGCTGGCGCATCCAGCGGAGCAGGCTACGGACGGTCAGGCGTTGGACAACCAGCAGGACGATCCAACTCCCCAGCATGCCCAGCAGGAGCAGCCTCGAGAGCAGTACGTGCATCACCACGGTCAAGAATAGATACATCGCCACCCAAACCATCGTGGCGCTGCGGATGAGGATGATCAGTTCGCTTGCCAACGACTGTGTCCGCTGGGGCTTATAGGCCTGCTGCCAAGCGAACACAAACCACGATAGGATGACCGTGAGGACGATGATGTACGTGAAATCCTTGAGGGGAGGGATTTCGTGGTGCGACCAGCCCAAACTGGCCCCCAACACCCGGATGCCGTATCCGCCCGCCCAGGCCAGCAAGACCAGCACCAAGTCGGTGAGCCAAAAGAGAGACAGGAACACGCGCCTGTATTGTCTCAGCATGGGCGATTCCCACCCACTGTCTCGATCACCCGGCGAAGTTCCTTACAGAACCGAGCCTGGCTGAACTGCTGAGCGTGCTGTGCGATGTGGCCTGCATCCCAGAGGTCGCCCATCTTCTCAAACTCACCGATCGCGTCTACCAGGGCTTCGACTGTCTGGGGAGTATACCACAACCCCGTTCCGCGCGAACCCCCTGCTTCCTTCACGTCGACAACGGTCTCCACGGCTCCTCCACCGCGATACGCAATGACCGGGCAACCGCAGGCCATCGCCTCCACGGGAACGATGCCAAAATCCTCCTCCCCCGGGTACAGCAAGGCCCGGCAACGGCGGTAGTGATCGCGGATCACGTCCTCCGTTTGCCAACCCAGGAACACGACATTGGGCGGGGCGGACCGACGCAGTTTCGCTGCCATCTGCCCCGACCCGATGACCCGCAACTGCCGATCCGGCAGGCGCGCGAAGGCTCCCACCGCCTGGTCCAGGCGCTTATAAGGGGCCATCGCCCCGACGGCCAAGTAGAACTCTTCGCGGGGCACCGCAGCCGGACTGTAGAACTCCGTGTCCACCGGAGGATAGATCACCACCGCTCGTCGGCTGTAGGATCGGGAGATGCGCTGGGCCACATTGACGCTGTTCGCCACGAACAAGTCCACGCCAGCGGCCGTGCGGCGGTCCCACCGGCGGAGCGGATCGCGGAACACGTGCAAGGCCAAACCGGTCAGGCCCATGGCTTGGCGGTAGGCATCAACCTGCGACCACACGTAGCGCATGGGTGAATGGCAGTAGCAAATGTGAACGGCCCCGCGAGGGCGGCGCACCCCCTTGGCCACGCAATGACTGTTGGAGAGGATCAGGTCATATCCGCGCAGGTCCAGCGATTGGATAGCCCAGGGCATCACGGGCAAGAGGTACCGGTAATACCGTCGGATGCCGGGCAGGCGGTCTAGCCAACTGGAGACGACGCGGCGGCCTTCGACGATCGGGCCGCACTGTCCCGGCACCTGGAAGAGAGTGAACAGATCGGCCCGGGGGAACATGCGGCCTATCGCTAGAAGAACCCTCTCTCCCCCGCGCATGCCCGTCAGCCAATCGTGGACCAGGGCGACGTTCACGAACCGCCCCCCGCGGATGGGACAAGGTACACTCGCAGGAGATCTCGATCGCCAGCCACATACTGCTTCCACAGGTGGAAGCCCGCCGCGGTCAACTCGGCGTCGCGCGGCTCCAAAAGAGAGGGTCTCTCCGCGGGCAACACGACATAACTGGCATGCCCCAGGCCGGCCTGTTTCCTCAACTCCTCGGCCGGCATGCGGAGGTCCGGCTCGATCACGACCGGCCGTTGCGGGTCCACCTGCGCGACGTAATGCGACACCCATCTGCTGTCGGCCATGATCACCGTATCGGGTTGTGTATGCCGAGCCAGGTCCAAGGCGGCTTGGCGATAGACGCCCTTCCCATAGTGCATCGGTTTGCTGAGGTTGTGGCCCAGGACGACGGCGGCAACAGGCACTGCCAGGATCGCCGCAAAGACGGAAACCGGCACGGGCCGCCACCGTTTCGGCCAGATCAGCCACCGCACCAGACCGGCCACCGTGAACAGCGCCTGTCCCACCAAAGGCGAGAGAACCAGGGCGCTCATCATGAGGTGCCGATGGGACAAGTAGCCGGTAGCGCGACGGAGCCCCAACAAGGCAGAAGCCATCGGCACCACATACAGCAACATCAGCCCGCCGCTCGTCTCAGACGGCATCTTGGCCTGGTCCAGTGCGGCTGTACGGTGCAGTCTCCGCCAGACGACGGCCACGACCAGGGCCAGCGAGAGGAAGCCCAGGGCCGGGTGTATCGCCTCAAAGACCCTCGATATGTATCTGGATATGAACCATTCCGACGAGCTGCTCCCTTGCACGGACGCCAGCGGCATCGCAGCCGTGGTGGAGATGACCAGTTCTTTCACCAGATCGATGAGGTGTTTCTTCTTGGACAGGCCTCCGATTGCCACCATGTATGGCAGGCAGATCATCGCGGCCGCAATCCACATCGACCCGACCGACGCCAGACCCATGCGCCAAGACAACCGGTGACGTACGTGAATTGCCAGGACCGCCAGCACGCCCAGTGCTGGAATCCACAAGGACTCCGGCCTGACGAGGTATCCCAGCCCGCCGCAAAGCCCCGCCCCCCCCGCCAGCAGCACCGCCGACCAGCGTCGGCCCTGAAGTCGCTGGAGCATCTCGTGAATGAGCACCAGGGACCATATCTGAAACGCGATGGCCAAGGCATCGGAAAGGACGTCCGCCCCTAGACCAGCCCATTTGTGGCCCAGCCCCAGCAACAGAACCGTCACAAGGGCCACGCGCCGGTCATACGCCTTCAGCGCCCACCACCATAGCCCGGCCATCGCCACCATGCTGGCCGTCAATGACACCAGCCCTCCCGCCAGGTCCCAGGTGTCCGGCCGTTCAGGCAGCCCCAGGCCCCTGAGCAGCCCATGCATGCCGACCATGGCCACGGGGTAGCCGACGTGGTACTCGTAGTCCCGGATGACATGCATCGGCTGAGAGGCCCACCGCTGGGCCATCTCGGTGTAGATGATGCCGTCTCGCGCGATGATCTCGCTGTGCGACAGCATCCACACCCGCACCGCTGCCAACAATAGGAAGGATGCAGCCAACCCTCCCAAGTACCTCCATGTCCTGGGGCGAGTGTCGTCCGGCGCCTGCCGTGATCGATTGCGTTCTGACCTCATGCGAAAGTCTCCAGCCCTTTCCGCCTCGAGACCTTCGGCACCGGTGGTGAACGGATCCGAAGGGACCCCGCCGACGGGTGGAAGTATATCACAGGCAAGGTCCGGTGGAATAACAAGCAGACGGACCGGCACAAGAGCATCCCTTACCCGTACTCCCCACGCGATGCCCGCAGGGACTGTCCAGAGCGGCTCCTGGGTTGCCCGGAGGCTATGTCCCGCAGTCGCAGTTTCAAGTATAACTTCCCCAACGGCGAGCCGGTGGGGTTGCCTAGGCCGACATGGCCGATGTGCCTGGAGCTTGTTCGCAAGGGCCTTGCCTAAGGTGGCCGGCAACGTGGAGAGTTTTCGCACTGAAAACGCCGACAAAACTCTCGGCCATTCTTCCGCCTGGGGCCAGAAGCCCGTGACCCCTCCGGGAGAGCCTTTTGTTCTCCTAGGGCCCTTGTGCCGGATTCAGCTGCTCATCCCCAGAGTGCGTTGCCGCGGAGGATTGGCGGGACCAGGAATATCGTCGAGAGACTTCGGGGGCGATTGTGAGCCATTCTGCCGATACGCCGCGGTTTTCACTGATCTTGGCCTCCGTGGATCGCACGGCCACGCTTCCGAGGTTGTTTGAATCGCTGGCTGCCCAGGGGAGGAGTAGTGTGAGGAGCCGTGGCCAGACGTCGTTCCGAACCCACGGACTCTTCCGGTGCAGACTCCTGTGATGGGAACGGAGATCCTAACCCAACACGGTGGCCCATTTGTCCAGGCGAAGGCGGAGGTCTTCGGGCGTGATGCGATCCGCTTCCCAGATCTTGCTGGGCCTGCGCGTCAGGCCACGATAGGTGCGGGCGAGGATCCTTCGCACCTTCTGAGGGAGTTTTTCCTTGGGCATCGTTGCCAGAATGCCGATTCCCGGCGGCCCCGGGGCGGGGCGTTCCCGGCGCCGCACGGCGGCCAGCAGATCCGCGATATTCGCAATGGCATCGCCGCGGCTAAGCATTTCCCGTTCCGCCCATTGCTGAAGCGCTCGACCACTGGTGGCATCGCACCGTTGAACGGCTTGCAGGAACTCCTCCACGCTGGAGGCGGCGGGGGTGTAGTCGTACCACTCCGCGTAGAGGTAGTCCGGAAGGGGCAAAGGCGCCTGCATGAGGATCGGCTTTCCCGCCATGGCCGCCTCGATCAGCGTCGTGCTGTACGAAGACGTGACAAAATCGCTGGCCAGGATCCACTGGCGGACCGTGGCCTCCTTGATCACGTGCAGGTGGGGCGGAATCCGG
>JALHTV010000134.1 GCA_022866005.1 Phycisphaerae bacterium | reverse complement strand
ACGCCCTGTACCTGCTATGGACGGACCCGAGCTCATTGGACACCACGAGTTCCACCAGCCCGCTGGGACCGTATGCGGCCGACAGCACGTCTGCTCGCTACACTCTGTGGGACGCTCCCGACGCGTACGAGATGGGGCTCCACCACATTACCGCCCGAGCCACCTCCGAGGGACTCACCCACGATGTCACCTGGGCCATCTACCGCACGCCACCCTACGATCAGCTCATGCTGAGCGCCGCTCCTAAAGGGTACTGGCGGTTCAGCGAGCCATCCGGGGCCGTAGAGGACTATTCCGGGGGCGGGTATAGCCTGACCCGCCAGAACGGGGCCTCCGTGGGCGGGACCAGTGGTGTGAACGACGGCGGTACGACCCTGTGCATGGATGGGACCGACGACTACGCCACTCGGGGCCCCACCCGCGACCTTCAGATCAAGACGGACCTGACCATCTCGTTGTGGTTCAACGTGGACCAGCTCCCCAGCGGCACCGACAAGGCCGTGCTTCTCACGTGCGGGGAAGAGAGCGAGGCGGCCGTCAAGAACACCCTGTACCAGTTGGCGGTCAACTCGTCGGGACAGTTGGAGTACAAGCACGAATACAGCTGGGGCCGAGACCAGGCGCATGTCTTCGATACCGTTCAGTTCTCCACCGGGTCGTGGCACAACCTGGTCGTCACCCGGGACTGGACCAACTCGGTGATCAAGGTCTATCTCCAGGGGCAGTTGATTGACTCATGGACCTTCCTCAACCCCGGCGAACCCAAGCCCAACTCGGGCCGGAGGTCCGGGCTAGACGTGGGCTGTGCCTGGGGAGAGGAATCCTTCTACGACGGCAGCCTGGACGAACTGGCCCTGATGGACCACGTGCTGTCTGCTGATGAAATACACACGCTTTACGAGGTCGGAGGGGTGGCGCAGAAGATCGAGGTGCGCAGTTGCGGCAATTGACGCCGTCCCAAGGAGCTAAACCATGCGCGATAGAGAGCGACAGATTCGGCTGCGAGTCGATGCGTACACGCGGTTCTGCCTGACGGCCCTGGTGGTGCTGATGAGCGTGATGATCGTTGGGCTGTGGGCGGAGGGCGTTCCCTCCGCTGCCCCGGCCGGGGCCGCGGGGCCGTCCGACCGCCCTGTGGAGCGCTACCAGCCCCGCAGCGCGCTGGACATCAGCGAGCTGGTGGCGGTCGAGGAACGCACCAACGCCAAGCTGGACGAGATCAAGAAGCTGCTGGAGAGCGGCCAGGCCAAGGTCCAGGTGGTGGAGGGGCCCGCCAAGGACAGCGGAGGAGACAAGAATGTTCAGCCAACTACCACCGGCAGTGACACGGGCGTGGTTCGCCCGGGCGTTCACGCTAACTGAGGTGCTCATGGTGGTTGTGATCGTGGGGATCGTTGCAGCGGTGGTGATCCCCAACGCGATCAACACCTCCGACCTCCAGGTGATGTCGGCGGCGAGGATCCTGACGGCAGATCTGCAATATGCCCAGGACACTGCAATTACGTCTCAGACGGCGGTGAGCGTGGTCCTCCAACCGGCCAGCGAAACATACCAGTTGAGCAACACAAGTGGCGCCCTGATCCATCCGATCACTAAAGATGTCTATACCGTGGACTTTACATCGCTGCGAGGCTTCGGCGAGGTGGACGTTGTGTCGGCCTCGTTCAACGGGGCCTCGTCAGTGACTTTTGATGAGCTAGGCACGCCGAACGCGGGCGGGACCGTGGTTCTGCGGGCCGGGCCGCACGTTTACACCATCAGCGTGGCGGCTATCACCGGTACGGTTACGGTCACGCGTTCCTGACGAGCGAGAGGAACGGCGGCACAATGCGATTGCTGGGGCTTGTGACCAAGCGCAAGCGGTTGCCCATAGGCATCGACATCGGAACTGAAAGCATCAAGATGCTTCAGTTCCAGGTGTCTCCAGGGCACGCGCCCTTGGTCGCGGCTGCTGCCGTGTGGCGGTTCCCGCCAGGGGCGTCCCAGGACCCCGCGCAGCGACGCCAGCAGGCGGTCGAAGCGGTCACCAGCATGCTGCGGCACGGGGGCTTCAGAGGCCGGGACGTCGTCTCGGCCTTGTCGTGCAGCCAGGTAGGGATCAAGAACATCCGCCTCCCGCGCATGCCCCCCACCGAGTTGCAGGCTGCCATCAAGTGGGAAGCCACGGAGCGTTTTGGCTTCGAGGTTTCCGACGATCAGCTCAACTGGATCGACGCGGGAGAGGTCCGCTCGGGCAATGACACCGTCCAGGAGCTTATCCTCCTGGTCGCGAAGCAGGAGGCGATCGACAACCACCTGGCGATGCTGTCGGCGATGAAGCTGACCCCGGTGGCCATCGACGCCGAGCCCCTGGCCATGTTCCGTGTCTTTGGGCGTTTCCTGCGTCGCGAGGAAGACGAGCAAACGGCCAAGGTGCTTTTGGACCTCGGCGCCTCCGGGACGCGAGTGCTCGTCGCCAGGGGCAGACAGATCGTCTTTATCAAGGGCCTCGAGGTGGGGGGCTCGGCTCTCACGGCCGCAGTCAGCGGGCAGTTCAACCTCAGCGAGGAGGACGCCGCCCAGTTCCGGTTGCGGGCGATGCGGCAGGAGTCGGCCCGTGTGGCCGCGCAAGGGGACGACGTGGGGGACGCGTTGGTGGACTGGAACATCCAGGATGCCGTCCGCGGCACGCTGGAGTCGCTGGCCGAGGAGCTTGCCCTGTGCCTGCGCTATTGCTCGGTCACCTTCCGCGGGCTGCGCCCTGCCGAGGTCGTGCTGTGCGGTGGAGAGGCCTACGATCCGCTGGTGGCCAAACTCTTGGGTGAGCGGCTGGGCATCCCGTGCGTCCTGGGCCGTCCGCTGCGAGGTGCGGATACCGACGCCGTCGAGTGGGAAAGTCACGCGCGCGACATCTTCGCGGAATGGGCTGTGTGCGCCGGCTTGGCCCTTAAGACCCTGGACGTCTGGAACGTGCGTTCCGAGGTAGACGATGGACGACAGGATCGACTTTCTGCCTAAGTACATCAAGATCTGCCGGGCCCGCCGACAGAGCTTCAAGCGGCAGACGTGGCTGGCGATCGTGGCGGCCGTGGGCCTGGCGGTCTTGGGGTACGTCCGTCAAAGCATGGCCACCCAGGCCAAGGCGGAACTCACCTGGTTGGACCGCAGGATTTCCGCCGTGAACCGCCAGCTCTCGCTGCGCACCGACCTGGAGCAGCAATTGGCCGACCTGATGATCAAGAAGCGCATCGACGACACCCTCGGCAGCCGCGCCAACGCCCTGGAGGTGCTGGCCGAGCTGGAACGCACGCTCCCGGAGAGCATCGTTCTGACCAGCCTGACTCTCGAGGCCGTGGAAATCCACACGCCAATCAAGTCGGGGGGCAGCGGCGCCCCCGTGGTGGCCGGGGCCCAGGCCCCGCCGAAGGAGACCGTGTCCAAGCGCGTGCGGCTGGTGTTCACGGGGCTGGCCCCCAGTGACGTGGAGGTGGCCAACTTCATCGCTCAGATGTCGGCCGGGCGGCTGTTTGAGGATGTCAGCATGGGCTATGTCAGGAACGTGGACTTCCGCGGTCGCAACGTCCGGGAGTTCCAGGCGAGCTGCCACGTGGCGCGCTAGCCTTAAGAGGCGATCCATGGCCAAACTGCGACAGACCGCCGAGTGCTGGATGATGCCGGTGCTCACGGTGGCGATGGGGGTGGGCGCCACCGTGGCGGTCTACGTACCTCAGAGTCACAAGCTTCAGTCTATCAAAACGGGCATCGCCTCACGGAAACTGGTGCTGGCGGACAACTCCAAGAAGGCGGCTGTCGTGCCGCGCATGATGCGAGAGGTCCAGGTCCTCAAGAGCCGTTACAAGGATTTCGACAGCCGCCTGCCCCGCAGCAAGGAGCTGGGGGGATTCCTCCAGGAGATTACGGCCATTCAGCAAAACTCGGCGCTGGTGGATCCTCGGATGGAGACCGGCAGTCCGGTCAGCGAGGAGCTGTTCAACACGATGCCGATCAAGATGCGCCTGCGCGGGCGGTACATGGCCCTCACGGATTTCCTGAGGCGCCTCGGCCAGATGCGGCGGCTGACCCGCGTGCAGCGGCTGATGGTCAGCATTCCGCAACAGGAAGGCGACGACCTGAGCGTCGAGTTGCTGCTGAACATCTACTTCACTAAGAACTGATCGGGCCCGAAGGCCGCGACGGAAATAGGGACATGAAGAACCCGATGAACCAGGTGCTGGCCGAGCTGAAGCGGGACAAGAAACGGTCCGTCATCATGATCGTGTTGGCGGTCGTGGCGGCTGTCCTGCTCGCTCGCCTGCTGCTGAAGAAGTCCAGTCCTTCGACGGCCGCCGCTGCTCCGGGGACCGAAGCGACCGCCAAGGCGCCGGGCGACGAGGCGTTGTGGCAGGCCGGGGTGGAGACCGCCAAACGCGATGATTATTTCAGGAAAATCGACACCACCATTACCCGCGACATCTTTGTGCCACCGGAGCGGTACTATCCCCTGCCGGTGACAGCCAAGAAACCGCAACCGACTACCGCTGACAGCCGGAGCACGGAGAAGGAGAACGCCCGCAAGGATGCCACCGCCATGACGCTGGAGAGCACGATTCTGTCTTCGACGCCCAAGGCCATCGTTGACGGGCAGCTCGTCCAGGTCGGTGACGTGATCCGGGGCTTCCGCGTGGAGCGGATCGGGTCGCGATCGGTGACCTTGGAGCGAGGCGGTGTGCGGGTGGTTTTGGAGATGAAAGGCGAACCGTAAGACCAACGTCCCTTCAAGAGGGACGAGACGCAGTGGCATCATACATACAGCGACGGCTGCCGGACGAGGCGGCCAACCTTAGCAAGGAGTTTGATCATGAGGAGCCGAGCCGTAGTGCGATGGGGCCTGGTGCCAGTCATCGGCGCCGCCCTGCTGACGGCACTGACCGTGGCCGCCGCCCAGGAGGAGGCGGTGGACGCTCCGCTCGAAGCCAAGCCCGTCCTCCGGGCTAGCCAATCGGCCGGAAAACTGATGGACGCCCTCGGCCTCAGCTGGCCGATTGCTGCCCCGACGACCGCCCCAGCGACCAGCGGGGCGGCGGTAGTTCGCGTGTCGCGGCCGGGCACCTTTGAGATCCACGTCCAGGGCGCCGATCTGCGCGGCGTGCTGCAACTTCTGAGCACCCAGGGCCGCAGAAACATCGTCGCGACCAAGGAAGTCACCGGCACCGTGACCGCCGACCTGTACGGGGTGACCTTCACCGATGCACTCGACGCGGTGCTGCAGGCCAGTGGCTTCGTCTACCGCGAGAAGGATGGGTTCATCTACGTCTACACCGCGCAGCAGTTGGCGGAGGTCCTCAAGAGCGAGCGGATCATGGGGCGGCGCGTCTTCCGCCTGGCCTACGTCACAGCCGCCGACGCCAACACCCTCATCGCGCCGGTGCTGTCGAACGACGCCAAGGTGTCCATGACACCGGCCGCGAGCGTGGGCGTGCCCACCAGCAGCAGCGACGCCGGAGGGAACAGCAACGCGCACAACGACATCCTCATCGTTCAAGACTACGAGGACAATCTCAAGCAGGTCGAGGCCATCCTCGCAGACCTGGACGTCCGTCCAGACCAGGTCCTGGTCGAGGTGACCATGCTCAGCGCCGTGCTCGATCACGACAACGCCCTGGGCGTGAACTTCAGCACCCTGGCGGGAATCGACTTCGAATCGCTGAGCTCCAGCAGCACCGCGCTGGGCAACATGAGCAACGCAGGGGTGTCGGGGACGAAGCTGGAGCATGCCCCGGCCAGCACCTTCCGCACCGACTTCACCACTACCGCCGGCGGGGTGACCTTTGGTGTGGTGACCAACAACATCGCGGCGTTCATCACCGCGTTGGAGAGCTACACCGACACGACCATCCTGGCCAATCCCAAGTTGCTGATCGTCAACAAGCAACGCGGCGAGGTCATGATCGGCTCTCGGGACGGCTACATCACCACCACGGTCACCGAAGGCCAGGTCACCCAGGCGGTGGAGTTCCTAGAGACGGGCACGCGCCTGGTCGTCCGGCCCTATGTGGCCAAGGACGGTTTCGTGCGCCTGGAGGTCCACCCGGAAGACTCCGACGGCGGCGTCACCATCACCGGCGAGATGGCTCTGCCCAGCGAGACCACGACCGAGCTGACGACCAACATCCTGGTCCGCGACGGCCACACCGTCGTCCTGGGCGGGCTCTTCCGAGAAGAGACCTCCAACAAGCGCTCGCAGATCCCGATCCTGGGGAACCTGCCGGTGGTGGGGCCGGCCTTCCGCTACACCAAGGATGAGACCGTGCGCAAGGAGATCATGATCCTGATCACACCTCACATTATTAGGCAGGTGCCCGACGAGGCCGTCAGCGAGCAGCTCAAGGACGATATCGAGCGGTTCCGCATCGGCCAGCGCAAGGGCGTGCAGTGGTGGGGCCGCGATCGCCTGGCTGCCACCCACACGAACTGGGCCAAGCAAGCGCTCGGCAAGGGTAACCGCGCCATGGCCCTGTGGAACCTGGACATGGCCTTGTCGATGGTGCCGACCCTCGAAGAGGCCATCCGTCTGAAGGAGCAACTGTCCGGCCGAGCCTACTGGGCCGACTACCCCCAGGACTCGGTCTTCAAGTACGTCATCCAACGGATGATCATGCATGACTTGGGCAAGCCCACGGAGCTGGTCATCCCACCGGCGAAGCCTCGCCACCCCAGCGCCCTGGACAAACCAGTCCAGGACGCCTTCGGCATGGCCGACCGGATTGAGCTGCCTCTGGGCGAACCCGCGCCTTCCCCCGAACCCGCCGAAGACGCCAAGGCCGAGAGTGACACCAAGCCGGCAGAGGGCCGACAAGACCGCTGACGAGTTTTTTTCGCCCTACGTGTGAATTTGGAGATTCTGCACAAACTGAGCAAGGACGCGCGGGCCACGGAGCCCGCAGGAGAGATGCAATCATGACACGCTGGATCATCGCACTGATTCTGCTGGGGCTGCTGGCCGGCTGTGTCCAACAGCAGGAGCAGGACGTTGCCCGGCAGGAGTCGATCAAGCGCTGGTATGGCGCCCGCGCGGAGGT